>JASIEN010000565.1 GCA_030045935.1 Candidatus Sulfotelmatobacter sp. | reverse complement strand
TTGGCGTGCTCATGTTTTTTCTCCTTTATTGGGCGAATGAAGCTCCGAAAGAGTTCTCGCTTGCTAATTCTCAGTTCTCAGTTACCAAAAACTCCGATTGGAAGCTGAGAACCGAGAACTGCGAACTGAGGAGCAAAACAGCTACTTCATCCAGAATTTGTGCAGTGCGATGGCGATGCTGATGGCAGCGCTGATGGCGGCGTTTACGGCGCGGTTGTAGAAGCTGTTGCGCAGATCGTGCTTCTCGAGAATGGCGACTTTGTCTTCGACCAGCTTTATGCGGCCAGGCTGGCCGTTGCCGATGAGCGTGTCCATTTTGGTTTCCAGGCGCACGAGTTTATCGAGAACGTCGCGGGCGAATTCGAGGTCAATGGCGCGCAGCGCGAGTTCGCGGTCGGTTACTGCCATCAGTCAAATCTCCAGACAATCGAAAATCTTAAACCGCAGAGTTCGCCCGTTCGGTCGCGGCCGCTCTCTCAGGGCAGGCTCCGAACTGCGCGGAGCACAAGCTCGAATTCGGCTTAAAGTGGGTAGTCCACATGCAGCGCTGCCGAGTAACGTGAATATTTCGGCGGCGACGAACTGTCGTACAGCCGCAAGAAATAATTCTGAGTTCGCGCAAGGCGCGGCAGGGTGAATGTCTGCGTGCTGAAGCGGCCCAGCAGATTGCGATTGTTTGCCGGGCCCCAGCCATAATCGTTCTCTCTGACTTCTATTCCGTAGCCCGGGGGTGGTGTCATTCCGGCGTCGACCGAGGCGGTCGTCGAAGTCACGTTTGTGATCTGCGCTTCGGTCAGATTCGTTTGGTAGTAGCTGCCTATTTGCGTGATTTCGAGCAAGGGCGGCATATCTTGCAGCGCGATCGTCGCTGCACTCCTCGAATATTCACTTGACAGTGGCGAGGCGAGGTCATTGGCTAAACCAATGGTATAAAAGCCGCGATCGTCACCAGGATCGGCGATTTGAATGTCGACTTCGCGCACGATTGCGGTGAAGACGGCGCCGCATGAAGGAATGTTTACTGTAATCGCATCGCCGGGAAAAATATCGGCGGCTGCGCCGGGCAAAAAATCGCTCCAGGTCTGATAGGTTCCATACCACGCAGGCCCGGTGGAGTCGTCCAGAATCGCCAGTGCGGCATTTTCGCAATCAGTGTCGGTCCGTGCTGCGGGCGTCTTCATCTCCAGTATCTTGCCGCGCGTACCGTCGTCGGCGCCATTCTTCAGCGACGCTACGCTGGCCGCATTCTGCACCAGCGCAACCGAGCGTCCGCTGCCGCGGTAACTGGCCACGATCAGTTCATTCAGCGCTGGCACATATTGGGGATAAAAATCCAAGGATGGATCGCTGGTGATCTCGCATTGCGCTCCGTCAGAAAGCGAGCCGACAAGCTGCGTAACATAATTCGAATTCGGCAGTGCGGTGCGCACTTCGGCAAGCGAAATATGCGCAACATATGTGAAAGCGATATTGCACTGCATGTTTACGACATCGACGAGCGCATACGTGCAGAAAGCGGGGGCGCTAGTGATCACGTCGTCGTAGAGGACAGTAGCCGGCGCAACCTGAGTCGCCGGATTGTTGGGGTCGATATCCTGAACATCAAGCACGAAGCGAACATCTGCGGTGACAGCAGCTCCACCGTAACCGCTACCTGCCGGATGCAGCGAGGAATGATACGTTTCTTCGCTGCGGTAGACTTCCATCGAATAGATGTAGGTCGTGAAGAAATACTGATGACCCGGAGTTGTCGAAATCACCGGCCCTGTCGGCGAGCCAGAAATCAAGGCTTGAATCGTCGAGCCGCTTCCGGAAGGCGAAATCTGAAATCCGGCCAGACACCCGGCTGCCGAAATCGCGCCCGCATACAATCCCCCAATTACGCCTTGCGACGGCTCGGCAAATGTGATGTTTCCATGTTGCAACTCGAGTGCGCCGCCGAGTTCGATTTGCTCGATGAAGCTGACGGTCGTCTGGCCATCGACGCCGGTACCACCTGCGATCTGCAAGGTCTGTGCGACGACTGAAACGACTGAAGCGGGATCATTTACCACCCACGTCGCGGGATCCAGACCGGGCCCAAGATATTGCTCATCAATCATCGCGGGCTTCGATTGGGCAAAAGGCGTTTGCGAAAGGTAAAACTTGAGGGTCTCGCTATCACCAACGAAGTAGTCCCGGACGTAAGCCTGTGGCTCGGTGCTGCCAACGGCTTGAACGGTATTCACCAACATGCCCGGATTGGCCAACGTCAATCCGCCAGGCGAAAAATTCGCGTCCCCTTCGTTTAGCGTGTATGCAGCAGCCCCGACAGGCGCAAGAATTAAGGCTCCATTCATCGCACGGAAACTGGCTCGCGCAGAGAGCGCGATCTGTGCGGCATGAAAAGAAAAAGTTTTCTGCGGATTCACTTCGTATGTCGCCAGCGTGTCCACATCCTGCACCGCGCTGGTATTGAAAAACCCCGGCAGTAAGTCCTGGGCCAGTTGCCGGAGCGCGTCACCCGCGCTCCGGGCGACAAAAGGGGAGCGGTTGGGAAGCACTTTCTGGTCGAGCAGAAACTCGTCGCTCTGCGCGACGATGTTGTAGCGGTAGACGGGGCCTTGCTCGCCCCAGCCCAGGTACTCGAATTCGGGAGTGGCGATGATGTATCCCGTGAAAACATCGCTACCGTTCGACTTCCCAAGCATGACGCGTGCGCCTGAAACCGGCACGATGAAGCTCGGCGAGGTGCCAACCAGGCTGAACTGCAGCTCGGCCGGCTGATTCAGCTTGCGCTCGACCTTCGGCAGCCGGGTCCCATCGAGCGAGCTGGTGTAGTCTTGCGGGCCTTGTCCCTGAAGATTGTCGATAGTCAGCTTCATGCTGGCGTAGAACAGACCTTTCCGCGGGCGACACGAATGTGTTCGCCTGCTTCGCGGCAGACCGCACTTTGACCTACAGGTGTTTGCGAAGGATTGGTTAGATCAGATTGTCACAGTTCGTGCTGCGTTGCGAACAACGGTTGTCAATTTAACCGAAAATTCCCACCGCGGGACAGGACCTTCCGCAGCACGGTCTGATTTGTCAGTAAACCGCCGCCATCGCGGCCGGAAAATAATTTCCGGCTCCGACGGTTGCTACCGCATTGTCGACGTAGGATTTGTTTGCGACGTCGGTGGTGTTGACCGGCGTAGGCACGTTGGGATTAGCAGTGAAGCTTTTTACCCCGGTAATGGTTTCTGCATTCGCGAGATGAACAACCGCATCGTCATTGGCTTTGGTAGCCAGCTGCGTGTTGACGTACTGCATGGAGACCGGCTGGGCGGCAGTGCCCGAGCCGGGAGTAGTTCGCACCTGCGACAAGGTGGCAGGAGATGTGGTGGGGACAACCCAGTACTCGGTGCGGACTTCGTCCGGTTGAAGTTGATAGACCACGGTGTAATAAACGCCTGCGGGCGTTGCCCCTGAGTTGGGTGCCAACTGAACGCTCAGAGCGCCGTCTGTGCCGAGCGTTACCTGGATGTCTCCAGGGGCAACCGCTGTGCCGCTGGCGGTGACGAATGCGGGCCAGGTAATGATCAGAATGCCCTGCGCGGGCGTTCCATCGGCCATGTAGACGGTATCCGAGACGGTGGTCAGCTGAGGGCCGCTTTGAGGAGCTGGCGAGGTGGCTGGAGTGGCGGCGGGCGGTTTGGGGGTACCGGAGGGACTTGGCGACTTTGCGGCGGGTGCTGCGCACAAGATCTGCGAGGCGCCGGAGATTATCAAGACTCCGGTCAGCAGCCAATTAATCCACGCCAGGCGGCGTCGGTGGAACATACTCCCTCCTCGAATTGGATTGGGACAATCGTTTTCGGACAGATGGAATGAGTTTATGCAAAAGGACCTGTGGATGCGCGAGCGGTCTGCTCTTTTGCGAGACGTGAGGTCAAAAGCAAAATCTTAGACCGCGGAGATCGCTGAGAAGCTCCGCAAAGATCGCTGAAAGAATCTGCAGTGTTAAATAACGTTTATTTTTCGTGTCTTCAGGAATCGTTCCACGCTTTTCACGTAGACTTCGGCAAAATCGGCGGCGGGACGGCGGACTTCAATGAGATCCATGGCGGCATTAAGGGACCAACCCATTACCGCCAGCAGCGCCAGGGCCATCATGGGCGCGCGGTGGACACCCGCAGCGCAATGGATAAATAACTTTGCTTCGCCTTGGTCGAGAGCTGCGAGGGCAAACTCGATGCCACGCTCGAAAACCTCGCGCGGCTTGGGTTCGAAATCATCGTTGACAGGGTTCCAAAAGACCTCGATGCCGTAAGGGGCGGCCAGCGGCGTGTCATCGAACTCGATCTGCATGTCGATGATGTGGGTGATGCCGGCACAGGCCACCTCTGCCATATTGTTGGCATTCCAGATGCCTCCGCCAACCGCGATACGGTCGGTGACCCAGGTTATGTCCATTCCTTTTCTGCGTCCTGTGCTGCGGAATTTTGTTGCCGCCAGATCGGGAACCCGATTTCCTGAAACCGGCCGTGCGAACAACCTTTCGCCGCGCCATCCCACCTGTGGTGAGATGGAGAGCGGAGCGGTCGCTGCGGCACTCAGAACAACATTTTTCATTCTATTAGAGAGATTTTTGTGGAGATCAAAAATATTCAACGCGGAGGACACGGGGTTACACGGGGGATTTAATCGATTTTCACATCAGCATTTCAGTGTCTGGTGGCTTTGAAGAGTCACCCTCTTTGTCGTCGTTGTGTTTCCCAGCGCAATGACATTCTTCAGTAACCTTTATGGCAGGATCGGTTTCTTCATCCTGGTCCGGCTCTGTCGATCGAGGCGCGTCTTCATCCTCAGACCTGAGGGTGGTGGGCAGGCCGAGATATTTGAGCAAAGTTTCCGCCAGAGAGCCTTCTTCGATGCCCTCGGCTCCCTGCTCGGAGACTGGATAAACTCCGGACATTTCGAATAGGTACTTTGCGGCAGGAAGGTTACCCTCAATAGCGGCGGCGGCAATTTTCTTTGTGATTTCTACGACAGAACCGCGGGCCAGCTTGTGAATGTCTTTACGCGTGCTCCCGAAGTCGACCAGCGGATTCGTCAGCAAGTCTTCCAGCAGTTTGTTAATCCGTTGTTTTTCTGAATTATTGTCGTCTGCTGCTTGCTGTGCGCTTGCGTTTTGGTCTGCGCCTGGCGATTTTTTCCGCATGCTTAGAAAATGTCCCACAAAAGCGAAGAGTGCGCCGTAAGACGCGCCGCTGACACCTACATTGCTAATTTCTAAGCTTTATAAACCTATTATAACACTTGAGCACCAGTAAATGGGACATACTAACAAACTTTTGTTTACTGGATTTTCAATTACTTGCACTAATAAGTGCCCAAGCCGGGACTTGACACGATGTTTGTTGTATTCGGGATTTGCGGTGACTTCGCCGTCTGGAAACCGTGGACCACCGGCAATGGAGATCCCTCGCCCCGGCGGTAAAAGCGCGGGGCTTCGGGATGACACCATGAGAGACGTGGGGTTCATTGCGGTCCTTCATGCGTCTGCGGGAGGCGGGTGAGCAGCTCTGCGCGAAGAAAGGCGTCGCTCAACTCGTCCAGCAGATCGGGCAGGCGACGCTCCACGGTTCGACGCGTGCAGTGCAGAAAGCGCGCCGTAGCCTCATGGGTGTGCTCCTGCAAGATGGCACGGGCGATCAGCTGCTGATCGAACTCGTCGAGGCGATAGAGGCAACGTTCAACGTCGTACAGGAAAAGTATTTTGTCTTCAAACGTACTCGCGCTGTAGGAGGTGATCTGTGAACGGAAAAATTCCCGGCCCAACAGCGACGGTACACGACCGGCCTCGAGCGACCAACGCATGTAACGGCGCAACACTGAGACGGTTTTGTTGCGGTACAGCCAGAGATCGGGGTCGGGCTCGAAGTCCGGCTGCGGTGCTATTTTCGTGTGGGCTGCGGAGGCTGCTCTGCCGGTTGGAACACTGTGGGCGGGAAGACTTCCGAAGGGAACTTCAGGCGTTGTACGCACGGAGCGATGGACCGGAATATTCTTCGGCGGGTTTCCGATCGCTGGGTTAGCGAGCGGATTTCGCTCTGGACCTTCGGCTGCGATCCATTCGACGAAGCTGCTCATGCCAGACCTCCTGCGCTGAGGCCGGCAGATTCTTGCATTGCGGCATGGAGTTCCGACACGCCCTGCATTTCGCTGCGCTTTTTCTTTCTCGGGCGCAGGCCGACCGGATCCGGCAATTCGGCCATTTCAGGAGTACAGCGCGAACAGTAGACCTCGGCTGATTCTGCTCGACGCAGCCACAGTCCTCCGCAACGTTCGCAATACTTCAATTCGAGTTGCACTTCGTCCTGAACGATTTCACTACTCGACTTCATCGTTTACGCCCTTCTGGGTCACGGAGGCCCGGTTGGAGTGAGGTTCTGAGCCGCGCTGAAAGCTGGGAACCATCAACGCGGAATGTAGGCAACGAAACAAAAAGCCCTGCGTCAGCGGACGGTGAAGACCGCTGAACGCAGGGCTCGTTTTTCTTACGATGACCTGCTTGAGCTATTTAGTTTGTTGGGGAACTGCCGCCGGACCGATTATGGAAATCGGGAAGGCAAGACAGCTTTGTTCTCGCTAATCAGCTAATCAGGTTTGCATTAACACGCCCCATTGCTAAGTCAAGTGCGATGACGGAAGTAGCCTTCTTCGTATCCGGACTTCAAGACCCGCCCGTTTTGCACTACTACACAGATTCGCCCGCTAAACTTGACCGCGCGGAGCAGCCGCTCCATGGCCGCCGAGAGTACTTCGGAACCCCTCATTTTCCGGCGAAATTCCACGAACCCTTTCTCGTCGTCTTTGTCGTCGTGGCCGCCAGTTTGGGCATGAGCAGCGGGCGATGGCTGAGAAATTTGGTTATACATTGGCGCGATAGTATAGCCCTAAATTTTCACAGTCAAGGTCGAGATTATAACCTTGACTCAACTCGATCCGAGAGGGATAATTTCGGCCTATGTCGGGGAAAAAGTCCACGTCGTTTTGGATGCATAGTAAGCGCGTCCTCCGAAAAGCGATTGAGGGCTTTGAGTGGTGGCGGGATATGGTAATAGGGGCATTCCTATCCCTCGCCACGCTAGCCCTGCAAGTGGTGTTGAAGTTGATTTCTGCGAATGACTGGACAGGGCACAAATGGCAGTGGATAGCCAGTGTCGCGCTTCCGTTTGTTATTGTCCTAGG
>JASIEN010000564.1 GCA_030045935.1 Candidatus Sulfotelmatobacter sp. | reverse complement strand
AGGCAAATGTCTGTAGGAAAATACTAATCCCCGGAGGGTCCCGCCTTCAACAGCTCTCCGCACGGTAGTGGCTGAATTTGAAATTCAGCCAGCACCCCGCGTACGCAGCCGGGCGGTAGCGCTCATTGGTGGGTCTTGAGTGCTATGGGGACGTTAAGTGGCCGATTGCCCCATCGATCTTCCGCGGCCGGGAAAATTCCGCAGCACTCGCAACTCGATCCTACGTCCCATACTGCTTCACATCCCCATCTACCGACACGGCCACATACTTGTGCGCATCGAGATCGCGAAACTGCACCACCTGATGCTTTTCTCGCGCCAGCTTGCCCCAGTGGCTGGGCTTGTCCGGGTTCTGTTCGATCGCTTCCATGGTGCGGCCATTCAGCTTGAACTGCACCATGCGAAACCGCCCGCGCCCCACTCGCTGCACCCGAACCTTCTGATCGCCAACCGCGACCTGCTCACCATTCATGAGCTGCGCTGCGACTGATCCCAGAACCTTTTCCGCTTCAGACATGGTTCTGTCCCACTTTCTGGAAGAGAGACGGCTTCCGTTCGTTCATCATACCGTCCAGCTCGCCCACCACGTCCCACTCATTAACTATTTTGATTCTTAACCGTGCCGGTTCGGGAAGGCTTTCGTGTTTCTTGGCGGCTTATGCCCAAGGCACTTACGAACATTTTCCGGCCCTGGTGACTGCCTGAACAGACGCAATGATGGCGACCGATCTCAGGGTACATCGCACTGCATGCCGATCAATCGTCGTCCGGATCGGTAGGCGGCCGCGTATCGTGGAGAAAAAAGTCGGCTCCCTGCGGAGCGGCGATAGTTTGAAATTGAAGAGGAGTCTGACTGAAGTTGAAGCAATCGGAAAGGTCATCTGCGGGGGCATCCGCGTAGCCAAGAGAAGGCAGGCTGAAGGTTGTTTCGATGAACTTCAGGATGCTGCCAAAATCGTGATTCACGTGAGAGATGTAGGCCGGTTTGGCATAAGGCGAAACCACAATCAACGGCACACGGAATCCGTAGAGGTACCCGGAACCCCAACTGGTGCCGTTGTCGATCACCTGCGGCGGGGGAACGTGGTCGTACCATCCACCCCAGTCATCCCAGGTGATGATGATCGCAGTGTTGGCCCAATACGAACTGCTTCCGATGGCATTCACGATCGTGGCTATCCAGGAAGGGCCAGCATCGTTTGGATTACCCGGATGGTCCGAGTTTTGGCCAGACGGAATTACCCAGCTCACCGTAGCCAGCTGTTTGTTGCTGATGTCGGTGAGAATCGGGTCGGGGTTCTGTGTGGTATAAAGAACGACGTTGCTCGTCCACTGCGAGCCTACACATGCAGTGGCATTGGGCGGCGTCGCATTCGGTCCGCAAATGTGCTGGATGGCATTGGGGGCGGTCCAGATGGAGCCCGCCGAGGGCGCATAGTAACGCCAGATCAGGCCCGCCGCGCCCAGTTCATCGGTGAGCGTAGGGTGTTCGAAGCAGGGATATATCGAACTCGACTCCTGTCCGGTCGGGTCGATCAGAGCCACCAATGCTGTGGCAGGCGCAGCGCAGCCCGCCTCGTTCTTTGTGGGGTTCTCGGCGGCAAACAAATTGCTGGTAGCGGTCGGCGCGGAGGTGCCTGAAAGAATGAACTGGTGCGCCGGAAAACTGGGCCCTTCATTGGTCTGAAACATGCGATCGCCGAAGGTGTACTGTTCTGCCATCTGAAAATAAGGCGCCACGTCCGAGGCCTGCACGTACTGGTATTGTGCGTTCGCCGGGCAATTAGCTGCTGGGCCGCACCCGGTATTATTGGCGCCGTCCATTTTGCCGCCATCATACATTGCCAAAAAATCGTTATGCTGATGGCCCAAGTCATAATTCGTGCCCAAAGGCCCGGCGGTAAGCTGGATGGTGTTGCCGCTGGAATCCAGCCCGCTGCTGGCGATGTCCGCCCCATTCGCGATCAGCACAGGATCGTGAAAGAGGTTGTCAGGGGTACGGTTCTCCTGAAAGAGAATGACGACATGCTGAATCTTTGACGGAGTCCCCGTTGTGGTCTGCGTGCTGCTGCTACTGCACCCGTTAAAGCTGAGCAAGAGGGCGCTGCCGGAAAGCAGTAATACTGTGAGGCAACAAGTGATGGGTCGGCCCATGGGTGACCTCTCGTTACGCTGCTTTCTCTAACCCCGGCGCAGGGAATTTCTCTTCCGGCTAACCCCTTTTTTCTTGGCCTGCGTCGGATATCAGCCCCGTCGCAGAAGTGAAAGGTTTTAAAACCGCGCATGGGAGCGGGTGCGCAACTTTCGCGGTTTTTGAAAGGTGGGGTTCAGGCCATCTTTCGCACTTTTTGAGATGTCGGTTTGGTCTTGGTCTTGCCCACACTTTTGCCCTCGAGATTGAGCGCCACGGCCGCACGGATCAGATTCTTCAACCCCGCCTCATCGATCTTCTCGCCTTCGTGGATGTCTATGGCGCGCCTGACATTCCCTTCGAGGCTGGAGTTGAATAGACGGCGAGGGTCCTTCAAGGCCGCTCCCTTGGCAAATGTCATCTTGACGACATTTTTGTATGTCTCTCCCGTGCAGACGATGCCGCCGTGGGAGAAGACAGGAGTCCCCGGCGATGTCGCCTTGACCCACTTCACCTCTTCGACGATCTCAGGGTCTGCCTGGTGAATGATCTGGCGCACTTTCGCGAGCATCGGTCCGCGCCAGTCGTTAAGTTCCCTGATCCTCGCGTCGATTGCTGCAGAAGCAGATGCCACCGCGACGGATTTCATCATGCAGACCTCCAAGTCTCGCACTAGCTAATTTAGCTGCGCTAGGGCGTAACCGGCAAGCGGAAGCCGGTGCAAGGCTCATGAGTCGTTCCGCTTCCGTGGTGCGCAGGTGTCGCCTGTGGGCAGCAAAACGTGGCCCGGCGGCTGGGCCGGAACAGGAGTTTGCAAATAATGCAACGAGGAATCCGCTATCCGGCGGCGGTCTTTCAGGCTCCGGTCACAAAGAACCTCTCGTTGTCCTTGTCCTTCTTCTCCGTTTTGTCGGGCACTGACGCAGCCACGTCCTGAACGAATTCGCGGCGGCGTTCGGGCTGGCCTTTGCGCTCAACCATGCGA
>JASIEN010000563.1 GCA_030045935.1 Candidatus Sulfotelmatobacter sp. | reverse complement strand
TGCCTTCGGCAACCCGGCCAAGGCCAGGCAAGCAGCGGAAGAGGGACTGAGGCTGGCGCCAACAAGTCAGGGTGTGGAGGTCGAAACCGCGCTTGCCCTCGCCATGGCAGGCGATATCACCCGAGCCGAATCGCTGGCGCAAGATCTGAACAAACAGCGTCCAGACGATACACAAATGCAGTCTCTTTGGCTGCCGGCGATCCAGGCGCAACTCGCGCTCGACCGCAAAAACACGGCCGCCGCGCTCACAAGCCTGCAGCCGTCCGTGCCTCCCATTGAATATGGGCAGATTGAGTTCGTCCTCAATCTCTCCTGCCTGTACCCTACTTATATTCGCGGCGAGGCGTACCTAGTGGCGGGACAAGGCCAGGAAGCCGCGGGCGAGTTCCGGAAGATTCTCGACCACAGCGGCATTGTTTGGAATTGCTGGACAGGAGCTCTGGCACATTTGGGCGTCGCGCGTGCCAATTCGCTGCAAGCCAGAACATCGCAAGGCGCTGAGGCTGACGCGGCTCGCGTCCGTGCCCTAGCCGACTACAAAGACTTCCTTACCCTTTGGAAAGACGCTGACCGCGACATTCCCATTTTCAAACAGGCCCAGGCCGAATACGCGAAGCTGCAATAGTCAACTGGCACCATCGCGCGATAGCACTCATTAACCTGGGTTTGTGGCCTTTAAGTCCCGCGTTCCTTTGGTCACCCACGCATAGTGCCTTTCGTTTTCCCCGCATACACCTTCGAGGGGCGACAGGGCGCTGCCGCGTGGGTTCTACTTTTAAAGAGAATAATCTTGCATTCATACGATTTGCGGGCATCGGCGGACGCCACCGCTGGAGGGGCTATGTATCGATTATTGTCGAGCCGTTTCATCATCGTGCTTTTGCTGGGCGGGCTGAGCGGGAGCACTTTCGCGCAGTCCCAGCCGGGAGAATCGCTGGGCGATGTAGCGCGCGCGAACCGTGCGCAACAGCAGGCCCAGGAGGCATCCGGATCGGCGCCCAAGCTGATCACCAATCAGGATTTGCCCCCGGGATCGAGGCCGGCGCCGCAATCGGACACGTCGGACTCGATGACCACGGTCTCCGGCGTGAATAAGCCGAACCATTATGCAGACCGACAACTGAGCAATCGGCTGCAGGCCGAGCAACGTACGGACGCGCAGTGGAAAGCACGAATCCAAGAGCAGGAAAACCGGATTGCCGATCTGCAAGCACGAATCGATCGGGTGAATGCTTCAATGCACAGTTCGGTTGGCACGGCCGAATATGACACTCCGGTGAATCGGTATCAGGCGATCCAGATGGAGCGTCTGGCGACGATGCAGGCGAGACTGGATCAGGAGAAGCAAAGACTGGCCATGATGGAAGACGCGGCGCGACGCTCAGGGATGGACCAGTAACAAAATTGGCCATGCGCTTGAAGTCCGGCGACGGCCTTGACTCCGAGCGGGTGTTATTTCGTTTTCGCCCTTTCACCAATCTGCAAAATCTGGTATCGCTCCGCCCGCGGTCGCACAATCACAAACGGCAATGGCCCCCAGTACGCCGAATAGAATCCTGCGCGATGTTTTCCGTCGATCGTCGCTGCGAAACCTCCGGGCTGAAGTTCAATCTGTTCGCTCGAAGCAACCAGTTGTGGATTGAGTCCGCGCGTTTGAATGTTATTTGATGGGACCGCAACAAAGTCTCCAGGCTTGAAGTCCGGTTCGCGGATATTCAGCGGTAAAGCTCCGGCCTGTTCCATGTAATATTGAAATCCCCAGTGGCCTTCGAACCAAAGCGTTCCGCCTCGGCCACGCGTTTTTTCGACGATCAGAGAAGCAGCTTGCCGCGCTGAATCTGCCAGGCCGGCATCAGCGGCAGCAACGACCGGTGCAATTATTCCGCATACCAACAGTCCCAATGCCACCTTGGTTCGCAGCTGAGCGACTCCGTTGCCGACCACCTCTATTCTTCGGGCGATCAAGATCGCGGCCGCCGGTATCAGCGGCAGCACGGAGCGGGCGTTGACCGTGTAGTTCAGAAAAGCCGCGAAGATAAATGTGCCTGCAACCCACAATCCCAGGAATGCCGAGTTCGCATCCCTTTTTTGCCAGTAGTCGGCAACTGCTAGCGCCAGCAGGAAGATTCCGCCGGCAATCCACAGCGTTAACTGTGTATCAACCAGCAGCCGATTTTCACGATGAGCATAATTTCCCATGACCTGTAAACCCAGGTTCAGCGCTCCAGTCGCAATCAGAATTGTCGCCAACACACTTCCGGCAATGGTCCACGCAAGCATCTTCCGAGTCCAGAGGAATGGCGCAAACACCAGCGTTGACAGTGTGCACCCCCCGGCGAAGCTGAGACCGGTGATCGCCATCGCCGGCCACGATGCACTGGCATGTGCCCGCTGCTCAGAGGCAAATTGCGCAGCGCCCAGCAGCAAGCCGTGACCGTATAGCCCTTCCGTCCACAATTGATAGGCAACCACAATTGCGACCGGAATCAGGAAATACAGAACCCACACGCCAATCCGTTTCAGGCGCAACAGCGAATAGATGAACAAAAGGGGAAGCAACGCGACTCCAAAGTATTTCGTAAGCGCCGAAGCCCCAGCGAGAAAAGCGGCTGAAGCCAGAAAAACCGGATTGTTTCTCTCCAGACCTTCCATCCAGAAAATCGCCGCCCACACCCAAAGAGTCAGCATCATGGTGTCGCACATGATGCTGCTGGCCGAAACCAGCACTCCCGGAGCCAGAAGCGTGGCGAGGGCTGCAAGAGGCGGAATGCTCGTGAACTTCGTTGCCAGCCGGTAAGTGCCCAGAATGAAAAGGGTTGTTATAAGCAGGAAGCACAAATGCAGCGCTCGCTCCGACCATCCGAACAGCCCTCCCACGAGCGCCGCGTAATACGACGCCAGCGGCGGGTTCTGCGTGATCTCCGACATCTGTGGCGCCCAGTCCCAGGTGATTTGAAAGCCATAGGGATCGAATGGATGTCTCACGATGTTCTGCGCGGCCCGCAGGAAAAGCGTGTCATCTACGTGAAAGGCGCGGCCCGAAAAAGGCAGAAAGCACAGGATCGTTGCCAGGGCGAGAATCGCATAAGGAGCGGCCGGGGGCCACGAGGGAGGAAAAGAAAGAATGGTTGTTGCTTGACTTTTCTGTCTGGACCGGTCGAGAACGCGAGTTTTCGAAGCCTGTTCGAGCGGCGTGCCTTTAGCAGTACCAGGGCGGCGATTAGATACTCTAGGCAACCTTATGTGTCCCGGGAATTATCGTTGGTCGCGAATCAGCACCACGTCGGAATCGGTATGGCCACGCACGATGGCCAGTTGTTTGCCGTCGAATGACCAGTGGAAATCGTAAATGTGCTCGGAGGTGAAATCGGTAAGCTGGCGGCCTTTGCTGCCACCGAGCGGCTGAAGCCAGAGGTTGTCGACTCCGTTTTCGCGCGCCGGATAAACGACGGCTTTTCCGTCAGGGCTGAATCGTACCAAGCCAAAGCGAAGATGCTCAAAATCCAGCATCCTGGCTTGCCCCGTGGCTGTATCGACGACTGCCAGGCGCTCCTTATGCTCCCCGGTGTGTTCCA
>JASIEN010000562.1 GCA_030045935.1 Candidatus Sulfotelmatobacter sp. | reverse complement strand
CCTTCGCCTAGTCGGTCATTACGTACATAAGGAAAAACGGGGTGTCGTCGAAGCCGTTGTTGGGTATCGACTGACCCACGGTCAGTGTAGTTTCGTTCGTGCCCCCTACGTACCAACTCCGCAATGCACTAAGGCCGGATCCGTTCTGGTTCTGGGGCGTGCCTATGGCGCTATTGTTGCTATCGCTGGTGAAGTAGACGACAAAGTAGTAGTCATTGGTCGCTGAGAGCACGATCGCAGTGGGGTCCAGCCGTACGACGCAGACACTGGTAACGGAAAGTGGCTGGGTGGGGCAGACGGAAGTGCTGCTAAGAATGATGCTGGGATTGGAAACGCCACCGAGCGTGACCGGGGTTACGGCAGTGATGGTTAAGCTGCCCCTGGCAGTGGTATAGAGCACCATATTGGTAATGTCAGCCTCGCTGCCCGCGGCGAAGCCGAGATAGAGCACGGTTTGGGTGGCGGTCACCGGGATGAGCGATGCGCCCGGGATCAGGGTGACGACAGAATAGCCACTCCAGCTGGTGTTGAGCGAAAAGGGGCCTACAGAGCCGCGGACGAGGTTGGCAGGAGGCGTGGTTGCTTTTTCTCCCGCACTGCAATAAGCGACCGTCAACAACAGGAGCGTGAATGCTGCAAATTTAGAAACCGTTTTCATTGATGTCTCCTTAAGAGCGAATGTGAAAATGTTGCAGTTATCCGTTCGGCTGCTCAAACGCCGCGCACGTCAATTGTTGGTGACGTACATTAGGAAAATAGGTGGGCCATGAGCGCCGGTGGGAGCGGGAACCGAATTGCCCACGGCCAGGCCCGAGTAGTTTCCGCTGTCGTACCAGCCCCACAGGCTGCTTTGGAAGACCTGCGGTTGAGTTCCGCCAAGCGCGCTGTTGTTGCTGTCGTCGGACGTGAAATAGACCGCAAGGTAGTAATCGGAAGCCGGCGACAGCGTAAGCGTGAGCGAATCGAGCTTCACAATGCACGGAGTTGCAGTCGCCGGAGCGGTCGGACACACCGATGAGTTGGACAGGTCGATGCTGAAGCTCGAGTTGCCCTGGTACGTCACCTGCGTGATAGCGGTAATGGTCGTGCTTCCGCGAGCGGTGGTATAGACTACCGCGTTGGTGACATCAGCCTCTGTGCCGGCGGTGAATCCCAAGGAGAGAACGGTGGTGGTGCTGGAGATAGGGAACAGCGAAGAGCCGGGGATCCCTCCAAATACGGTGTAACCCGACCAGCTACTGTTGGTACCGACGGGACCGCTCACGCCGCGGACCAGATTCTGGGTGGTTGTGTCAGGGCTCCCTTTTTTCTGTGAAAATCCCTGCGCCGTGAGTGACAGGAGCAATAGCGCAAGGGTAACGAAATTGATCGGCTTGATCATTTTGCCTCCTTGTGTGTGGCTAGCTGCGTTTTTGTGTCGGACTGGGAATTATTGCTACATCGAGAGCGAGAGGTGAAACGCTTGCGGAGCGCTTCTTGTGGGGGACGTGGCGCCCTCAGAATGCCCGCGCCACGCTGACTTCGGGGCCCAAAGACGGCAGCCAATATACCATCATTCGGAAAAACTGCCTATGGAAAAATTGGTGCTCCGGTAAGCCCCCTGGGAGTACCGGCGATCTCTCGCCAGCCTTGTTTTGCGGTTACGATTTTCCTGTCATTCGCGCTTACTACGCCGATCTCATTAAGTGCAGCAGACGATTACCATCCCGTACTGTCGACCTTGGGCAACGAGCAACGTTTTCCTGCGGGACACAAATTACGCGTTGAGCTCCCGCAGCAACTTTCCTCGGTTTGATCGGAACCTGAACACCGGTGAAGAGCAAGCTCGCGCAACTCAGATGATCAAAGCGACTACCGTGATCTACCACAACTCATCCCGGCCATCAGCGTTGGTCGCACCCGTCGTGGCCTAACCCGTCGTCCAGTTTCCATTCGTGCTGGCAGTCTCTAGACCTGTTCGAGGTGATATATCCTGACTGCAATGGCCAGCTGGACCAGTTCGGATGTAACGATCAGGGCATCGCTAGTAGGCAGCACGGCGTTTGAAGGTTTTTGCGGGATGTTCTTTGCCTCCTATTGCTCCCTTGTAGTTGAGGGGCGAGATCATCTTCCTCATGGACCGTTTCTGCTCTGCAGCAATCATTCGAGCCATGCGGATAGCGCTGCCTTGATGACCGCCAGTGGACGGAGTTTCCGGAGCTTTGCTCTGCTCGGCGCCAGCGACTATTTCTTTCAATCACGGCGCATTCGATGGCTGGTGTCGCCGTGGATGAACGTTATTCCAATCGAGCGTAGTCCACGGCCAAAGGCGCTGGTTAATTGTTTGGAAGCGTGCCGCCGATTTCTGAAGCAAACCGCAGGTGCACTGATTCTTTATCCCGAGGGCACACGATCGCGCGATGGTGAAATGCGTTCATTCAAGCCGGGTGTTGGTCTTTTTGTGAGTGAACTCAGGGTCCCGGTCGTTCCCGCGTACATCGAAGGAACCCACTCCATCCTGCCCAAAGGCCGTTTCGTGCCGCGACCGGGCACTGTGACGGTCCGCTTTGGTGGAGCTTTGGCTTTGGCCGCGCCGCCTCATAATAGAGGAGAGTCACTGCGCACCTGGCGCCGTACGGTGGTCGAACAGCTCTACCAAAACATTTGGGCGCTGAGTCGTGGAGATAGCGTTCAGGAGTTGATGGCTGGGGCGGGGCGAAACGGATAACAGGGGAAATGGTTCGGGCGTATGTAACGAAAAAGGATCCACGATGGCTTACGAGCCCAGGCATATGAAATGGTGGGGCTGGGGGGACGAGGATGTGCAGTTTAATTCCAGCGCCCATCCTGGTTTCTGGCCCTATGCTAAATCTGTCCTTGAGATTGAAGCTGACGAGTTTTCTGCGCAGCACTGGAAGCTTGACGCCATAAACCTGCCCGAGGCCCGTGTTGATGAACCGTTTCTGAACAAGTTGCGCTCCTTTCTTGCTCCCACGCAGATCTCCAAAGACAAAAAAGAACGCGTCGTTCATGCGTATGGCAAAGGGTTCCGCGATTTATTTCGTTTGCGGCATGGCTTGGCAAACTCTGCACCCGACCTGATCATTTACCCTCGCAGTGAGCGAGAAATCTGCCTAACGCTTCGCGCCGCAGCCGACCGCGATGTTGTGGTTATCCCTTTTGGCGGCGGGTCCAACATCTCTGGTTGCCTTGAAAGAATGGATGCCGGACGCGTGACGGTGTCGCTTGACATGTCTCGTATGCGACGCGTACTGGAGGTTGATGCACACTCCTGCACTGCACGTATTGAAGGCGGAATCTTCGGCCCAGAGCTCGAGCAGCAGCTAAGCAAATACGGGCTGACGCTCGGCCATTTCCCCGATTCATTTCTGCACTCCACGCTCGGGGGATGGATTGCCACGCGATCTGCTGGAATGCAGAGCGATAAGTACGGAAAGATCGAAGATATGGTGATCGCGGTTCGCATGGTGACTACTGAAGGCATCCTAACGACGCGTGCGGTTCCGAAATCTTCAAACGGTATTGATGTGAATCACATTTGCATCGGCAGCGAGGGCACGCTAGGAGTGATAACCGAAGCGACAATGAGGGTTCATCCTCGTCCTGAGTTGCGGGTCGTTTCCGGCTACTTGTTTCCCGAGTTCGAAAGCGGTATCGCGGCGATGCACGAATGCGTGCGTCAAGAGTGTATGCCGGCGATGGTGCGGCTGAACGACCCTGACAAAACCGCGCTGTCTCTCGCTTTCAGGCCACCGCCCTCGCCCTTATCACATGCTGCCGGGAGACTGTTCAAAGCCTATCTCCGTGCAAAGGGATTTGTGCTGCCCCGCGCTTGTCTGATGTTGACCGCAGTTGAGGGCCGACAAAACGAAGTTGCTCGCCGCCTCAGCCAGGCCGAAGCCATTTACCGTAGATTCGGTGCAGTCTGTATGGGAGAGAGCGCTGGAAAATCATTTGAGGCTACGAAGTTCGATTTCCCTCACATTCGGGATTTTCTACTGGACCGTAACGTGACCACCGACGTGAGCGAGACTTCGACGGTGTGGAGCAACATCATTCCTCTTTATCGCGAGACAATGGAAGTTCTTCGGGCCAGGATCCTCGAAAGTGGAGTGCGTCCTTGGACCGGATGTCACATCAGCCACACTTACCAATCGGGCGCCAGCGTCTACTTTACTTTCGGTTTCAAGCAGCAGTCGGGACACGAAATGGAACAGTACCTGCGAGTCAAACGCGCGGCCCAACAAGCCTTTATCGATCACGGGGCTACACTCTCCCACCACCATGCGGTCGGAACCGAGCATTTGCCCTGGCTCGCTGCGGATATTTCCCCACTCGGCGTCCAGGCGATCAGAGCGATCAAGAACGCACTGGATCCCGCCAACATAATGAATCCCGGTCGCCTGCAGCCTTCCTCAAATCCTCTGGAAGAATGGATGCGCCTTCCGCACACTGCGCATGGTTGAGAGGCTCGTATCTTCGGGTTAGACCAATGAAGAAGGGCGACATGCCCAAAGATATATCGTGGTACGATATAAAGCGGGTATGTTTCGCTGACATTGACATTGGCGGCACAATTTGTAACATAAAAATCATTCCTCACTTTTTCCTGGTGTGGGTTGGCGGTTGAGTATCACGCCGGTACAGCGAACACTCTTATGATCAAAGTGACACAGCTTACCAAGCGGTACGCGCGGACAATTGCCGTTGACCAGATCTCGTTTGAAGTTGCCAAAGGACAGATCGTCGGTTTTCTTGGTCCCAACGGCGCGGGTAAGACGACTACCATGCGCATGCTGACCTGCTTTCTTCCTCCTTCTTCCGGAACCGCGAGCGTGGCTGGTTTTGACATCCTCGAACAGCCGCTGGAAGTGAAAAAGCGAATCGGATATCTGCCCGAAGCACCGCCCATCTATCCGGAGATGGAGACCTCGGAATATCTGCGATTCGTCGGCGAACTGAAGGGATTGTCGGGAACCGATCTCGCCAAGCGAATTGACTACGTTTGTGGGCGCTGCGCAATTGCCGATGTCAAAAGAAAGCTTCTGGGAAAGCTCTCCAAGGGTTACCGCCAACGCGTTGGGTTGGCGCAGGCCATCATTCACAATCCGGACGTGCTCATTCTTGACGAACCGACCGCTGGACTGGACCCCAAGCAAATCAACGAAACCCGCGACCTGATCAAGGATCTTGCCGGCGAACACACCATCATTCTCAGCACGCACATTCTTCCGGAGGTCGAACAGACCTGCGAACAGGTAATCATTATCAATAAAGGAAAGCTGGTGGCTACCGATTCTGTGCGCAATCTACAAGCACGTGCTCGGGGCGCGGAATCTGTGGTGGTGGAGGTCGCCGGCCGCGAAGGCACTTTCGAGCCATCGCTTGTTCAACAGAAGTTGGAACAAGTTGCCGGCGTCAGCCGCGTACTCTGTAAAGAGCAGGTAGATGCCCGCGCGGTTTTTGAAGTCGAAAGCAAGAAGGGCAGCTTCGTTCGTGGCGATGTGGCACGCGCCATCGTGCAATCTGGCTGGGACCTGAACGAACTTCGTCCCGCTGCCATGAGCCTGGAGGAAGTCTTCCTGCAGTTGACCGGAAGCGAGGCGTCCACGCCAGAAGAAACGCCAGTCGAGGTGCAAGCCCAATGAGGAATGTCTGGATTATCTGCCGCAAGGAACTCCACAGCTATTTCGTGTCGCCCATCGCCTACATCCTGCTGATCATGTTCGGATTGATCTTCGGATTTTTTTTCTGGAACGCTCTGGGGTCATTTGTTTTCGAGAGCATCCAGTCGCAGATGAGCGGGCAGTCGTTTCCGATGAACCTGAATGAGTGGATCATCCGTCCACTGCTCTCGAACGTCGGGGTGATCGGACTGTTCTTTATTCCCCTGATCACCATGCGGCTCTTCGCCGAGGAAAAAAGGACTGGGACGATCGAACTGCTGGCGACGTCTCCGGTCCGCGACATTGAAATCATTCTCGGCAAATGGGTGGCTTCGCTGGTGCTTTATGCGTGCCTGCTCCTGTTCACGGCTGTGAACTTTGGATTCCTTTTCCTCTATGGCCACCCGGATTGGAAACCGCTAGCTGTGGGATATTTGGGTTTGTTCTTACAAGCAGGCGCACTACTGGCCATTGGGACTTTCATTTCCACCCTGACGAAAAATCAGATCGTTGCCGGCGCCGTAACTTTCGGCGTCTGTCTTTTGCTGTGGGTTCTGGAGTGGGTCAGCGGATACGAAACTGCTACTTGGGCACGTGTGCTCGCTTATATGTCCGTCATCACCCACTTCGAATCTTTCGGCAAGGGGGTGCTCGATTCGAAGGACGCAGTTTTCTATATTACCGTCATTTTCCTGGGACTGTTCTTTACGGCGCGTTCCATGGAATCGTTGCGCTGGAGGTCCTGACTTAGGAGATTTCAATGGCAGGCCAATGGATTAAAGCGAGACAAACCAGATACGCTGCTTATGCGGCTACCTACGTTTTGATTGTCATTGCGGCGGTGATTATCGCCAACGTTCTCGCTGACCGCTACAACAAGTCTTACGATTCGACCACGAACAAGCGCTACAGCCTTTCTGAGCAAACCGCAAAGATTGTCAAAGGTCTGAAGCAGGACGCCGTCATCACCTATTTCAACCGCAGCACTCGCTTCCGCGATGGCAAGGATCTGCTCGATCAGTACGCCAATCTTTCTCCCAAGGTGCAGGTGAAGTACGTCGATCCCGATAAAGACCCGGAGTTGGCGCGCGAATACGGCGTCCGGGAGTTTGGCACGGCGGTTGTTCAGATCGGCTCAAAGCACGAAGAAGCCAAAAGCACGACCGAAGAAGGCATCACCGGCGCTTTGATTCGCGATTTGAAGAGCAATATCCGCATGGTCTGCTTTGCCACTGGCAGCGGCGAGCACCGACTCGACGACAGTGATCGCGAAGGCTTTTCCCATTTCAAAGACCTCCTTGCCAAAGACAACTATGAGAGCAAATCTGTTGACCTGCTCTCGAAGGCCGAGGTCCCCACCGACTGTACGACTCTGGTCATCGCCGGTCCCACCAAGAATTATGAGCAGCCGGAAGTCGACGCCATCAGGAAGTACGTTGAAAATGGCGGACGCACTTTTTTCATGCTCGATCCGCCTCTAAAACTCGGTCATGAGGAAATCGGCGACAACGACGCGCTCACCAATCTTCTGCAAAGCTGGGGCGTGACCCTTGACAAAGATTTGATCCTCGATCTGAACCCACTCGGACAGATCGCCGGACTTGGTCCACAAGTCGCGCTGGTTACCAGCTACGAGTCGCAGCCGATCGTCGATCAGTTGCGCGGTACGGCTACCGGATTTCCTCTCGCCCGCTCGCTCGAAATCAAGAATACCGATAAGACCAACGTTCAGAAACTGTTCGACAGTTCCGAAACCAGCTTGGCGACGAGCAATTTGAGTTCTCCCGCAGTAGATGTGAACGATCCCAAGAACAAGAAAGGTCCTTTAACCCTCGCCGCCGCGGGAACTTACAATACCGGCAAGGAAAATTCGCAAGGCCGGTTCGTTGTCGTTGGCAATTCCGACTGGGCGGCAAATCGCTTCATCGACTTCAACGGCAATGACGATCTGGCTTCAAACGCGGTGAACTGGCTCTCGTCGGATGAAGACCTGATTTCCATCCGTCCCAAGCCCCCTGAGGATCGCCGCATCACCATGACCGGCCGCCAACTCTCGTGGGTGCGTGCGGTCAGCCAGTTCGCTTTGCCGTTCGCCGT
>JASIEN010000561.1 GCA_030045935.1 Candidatus Sulfotelmatobacter sp. | reverse complement strand
CTGGCAATCTTGCAGCGTGCGTGATCGCGGCCTAACGGACCACCGGCGTCCAGCTTCCAGTACCACAAGGCGAAGACCAGGATGTTGGTGATCCACAATGCCAGAGCTGAGCGTAATAGCGCCCTGGGCATCTCGCGATGTGAGGGAATTCCCTGAATGAGGAAGATGATCGAGGCGATCATCGCCACGGTGATCAGGGCCAGCGCGGCGAAGGTTAGCATGCGCGTGATCTTGAAGTAGCCGCGGCTATTGGTGATCACGATGGGAATCATGAGCACCACGATCACTGCCAGCAGCAGCCAGCCCGGTCCCAGCGAAAGCGGCTCAGGCAGCGCCCAGAAAACCCCGGCAGCTGACAGCATGGCAAGGAGAGCGGGCCATCGTGGTTCGCGGGTGGAAATGCTCATAGGAACGAGCGTTTAGTGAAGTCTATATCCAGCTTTGGGATGCCGCCAAGGGTGACCGGGGCACAGATGCGACTCTCGGCAATTTCCATTCCTCGAAAACGGGGAATATCTCGTCGATCCCCAGTTCTCTGATTGCGGCGAATGACTATTGAGAAACCCGGAATTTCACTACCGAAGCCGATTCGGAGCCAGGTCGATCAGCAGTATGTCCGAGTCTTCGATCAAGCGGTCAAATACGATCCGTTTGCCGTCAGGAGAAATATCAAAGGTTCGCATGACCGCGGGACTGCTCAAGCGAGTTAGCTGCCGTTCATGCATGGTACTAAGATCGAGCAGCCAGAAATCCTGCTCGGCGAGCGTATTTCCGAGCATGTAAACGAGGCCGGTTCCGTCGGGGAGGAAGCGCACCCGCTCGCCTTCGCGGCGCACGTTGATTTCTGGCAATTTCGCCGGCGAGCCGTCGGGGTGTACTGCCAGGAGCGGCGCGAACGTGAATACCTGCGGCCCGCAGTAAACGATCAGGTCTCCGCGTGGAGACCATACCGGATCGAGGAACGATCCCGTTGCAATGCGAACGGGTGAGCTCCCGTCGGCGGGCAACTTGAACAAACCGGGTCCACTGTGGTCGCTTCCGGCCGCTACAATCCACTTGCCATCGGGAGACCAGGACGCCGAACCGCGTACGTCGAGATCGCTGGAAAGAGAATGCAGATTTGTTCCATCCGCCGCCATTAGGTGCATCTGTTGTTTGCTGTCTCGCAGCAGTGCGAAGGCAACGCTGTTTCCATCGGCTGAGACTGCGGCAGGCGACTGAAGGGCACCTTCGGAACCCTTCCAGATTTCGAGCGCCTTACCATCGCGATAGCTCCAAAGTCCGTCGGCCCCATCTCGCGAGGACAAGTAGAATAGCGATGCCCCTCCGAAACGTGGCGCCCGCGAGCGCGTGGTCGGTAGCTGGAAAGCCTGGACATCTTTTTCTGTGACAACCCGACCGGTGATGGGCACGCTCCACAAATTGGCCTGAGGGTTCACGACACTTGCGGCCAGCCGCTGGCCGTTAGCTGTGGATGCCAGGGCGGTGTACTGATCCAGACCTGAAGTCACGCGGTTTGTAGTTCGCGTTTTCACATCGAACGACCACAACCACGGGCCGGCGCCGTCTTTCTCGCGGGCAACGAACAGAACTGTCCGATCGCTAATGGGAGTAGGGAAGGCAATATCGGTATTGAGATGTGTGAGCTGTTCCAGTTTTCCGCCGTCGGGAGTAACGCGCCAAAGATCCATCTCTCGCGTAGCTGGCCGGCCGCGCGCAAAGTAGATCCACCGGCCATCATTCGACCAGACCGGAAAGTGGTTGTGTAATCCCGGCTCGTTCTGCACGATCAGGCGCTGGTTGGCGCCGTTGTGGTCCGCGACGAACACGGGGTCTCCTGGCTGCCAGGTGTGATAGACCAGGCGCGTGCCGTCCGGCGACCAGGCAACTTCGGCAGCCGCCGCATCGAGAAAGTTGCGCGGCGGCCCGCCGATCATCGGCCACAGCATGAGCCTGCGGCCTTCTGTGCCCCCGCTGCCTTCGGTGCCAGCGCTCCATACATCTAATCCATCCGCCGAGAACCCGACCGCGCGAAGGGGCGCGCGCGCATCCCCAATCCGGCCTTGAGTAAGGTTGGCGAGGCCGTTCCCGTTGGTTTGGATCAGCCAGATGTCGAATGTGCCACTCTGGTTGGAAATGAACGCGGCGAATTTTCCATCGGGCGAAAGCGCCGGGCTGGTTTTGGTCCCCCCGAAGTTGGTGAGGGGGGTAAATTGCGCATCGGCAAGCGGATTCTGGAACGTTGGCCGGGTGCGACCGACAACGATCCAGGCGAGTAATCCTGCCAGCAGCACCAACACGGCTACCACTCCTATCCAGCGGCTCTTGTGCTTCGCCGCTAAGGATGGTGTCGGTTGCACGCCACTGCGATCAGTGTCGCGTTGCAGGCGCTTGAGGTCAGTAGCAATGTCGGAGGCGTGCTGGTAGCGCAGCTGGCGCTCTTTCTCCAAACACTTGGCAATGATTTCTTGCAGCCCGGGTGAAATCTGGGGGTTTAAGTGCGCGGGAGGCACAGGCGCCCGGTTCAGAATCGCTTCGAAGAGTAAGCCGGATGTAGCGCCTCGATATGGCAAGGCTCCCGTCGCCATTTCGTAGAGCACCATGCCAAATGAGTAAAGATCGACGCGAGCATCGACCTGTTCCCCTCGTACCTGCTCCGGCGACATGTAGGCGACTGTCCCCACAACACTGCCGGGATTGGTGAGCTGATCGGGATCTACGGCTGGTGATGCAAGAGTCGTTTCGTCATGGGCTGTGCTCTGTGCGCTGATCTTGGTCAGCCCGAAATCCAGAATCTTGGCATGACCCTTTTTTGTCACAAAAATGTTAGCAGGCTTGATGTCGCGGTGAATGATGCCCGCAGCATGGGCCGACTCCAGGGCGTCAGCGATCTCAAGGGCAAGCGGAAGGACCTCGTCAATCTCCATCGGTTTGCCAGCGATGGAATGCTTCAGCGTCATCCCGTCCAGATATTCCATGACGATGAAGGCTTGTCCGTTCTGCTCGTCAATCTCATGGATCGTGCAGATGTTGGGATGATTCAGAGACGACGCGGCTTTGGCCTCGCGCTGGAAACGGGCCAGGGCCTGCGTGTCTTTGGCGACATCGTCGGGCAGGAATTTCAGGGCCACAAAGCGACCCAGCTTGACGTCCTCGGCTTTGTACACCACACCCATGCCGCCGCCGCCAAGTTTCTCGATAATGCGGTAGTGCGAGATTGTCTGGCCGACAAACCGCTCGTGAGCAGCCATTTCGGGGAATGTTACGAATATGCTGGCCGAGGGTCAACTGTGAAGTGAGTGCGAAGGCGGATGGGTTAATCCGGACGCGAGCTATTTAGCGAAGAAATAGTCGAATGACTTCACCGCGGTGAATTCGTCGTCCTTGATGTCGAAGACGGTGTAGAGCTTGGTGACGTTCAACACATCGTGGACTTTCTTGGTCAGGTTCATGAGTTTAAGTTCGCCCCCCGCGTTGCGCACGGCCGTGTAGCTGCCCACTAGCTCGCCCACTCCGGACGAATCAATATAGTCGACCTTGGCCAGGTTCAAGATGATCTTCTTCTTACCAGAAGCGACAAGCTGGCGGATGGCATCGCGCAATTGGTCGAGTTCGTCGCCTAGAGTTATGCGTCCGTCGACATCGATGATCGTGACGTGACTGACTTCGCGGGTAGAGATAGTCATGGGAGATCGGTTTTGGTTCGGCCTTGGGCCGAATGGTAGAGGGAGGCGAGTGCGAAGTCAACGCCACAGAAGCTTAATAGCTCATTGAGTCGACGGCGGACGCGGGCGCTGGAACGGGCGGAAAGTCGCGAATTTCCTGGATTGGCGAGGTGACAATAGGCGTGGCGTATTCGGGGTGATGAAACTCGAGGTGCATGCCCCGCCCCACGTATTGCAGCTTGAGCATGGAGCCTCCCCAGGTTGAACCGGCAATAGCTACATGCACCGGATCGGGGCAGAACTCGGGATGCCCGGAGAGCATAGCGTCGTTGCCCCCGAGCAGCACGGCCGTATAACAATGATGCATGGTCTGGATGTGCAAAACTGTTGCCGGTGGAAGATCATGCAGAAACACCCCGCCTTCAATCTCTGATTGGATGATGGCGCGATTGACGTCATCGGCCAGGTTGGGGTGCGGGGTGAACATAGCCGCGTTCTGCATAGGGTAATAGTTTCCGTTTGCCCCAGCAAGGGTTGTTTAGCCCCTTCGGGCAAACCAAGGTCGAAGGCCCATAGCGTACTCCTTCAGCTATTGATGCTGCAAGCCAGTGGCGGTTTCCGGCGGTTTTACGTCATCGCCTGTGCCGATGGCTTCGCCGGACAGAATCAGTTCTACGCGCCGGTTCTGCTGCCGACCCTCGGCGGTGTCGTTCGAGGCGATCGGCTCATTCTTGCCGTAGCCGTGGGCCTCCACGCTGGCGGCATTAATGCCCTGCTGAATAAAGTAGTCGCGAACGGCTTGGGCGCGGTGCTCAGAGAGCTGCTGATTGTACTCATCGCTGCCGATGCTGTCCGTATGGCCTTCGATGGTGACATGCAGGCTGGGATAAGCGAGCACGATGCCTGAGACCTTGGCCAGGCGCTCGCGCGCTCCGGGCGCGAGTTCGAAGCTGCCGCTGCGGAATAGAACGTCGGACATATTGGCGACCAGTCCGCGGGCAGAATCGCGGGTAGCCAGAATGCTGTTGAGTTGCTGCAAGAGGCGCGCGCGCAGCTCTTGCTTCTCGTATTCAGCCTGCTGCCTCTCTTTTTCGGCCTGTTGACGCATCAACTCCGATTGCTGAGCCGCCTGTTGCGCTTGTTCCTTTTCCTGAGCGAGCTTCTGCTGCTCGGCAATGGCTGCGGCGCGGGCTTGCTCGGCTTCTTCTTTTTGACGAGCGGCCTCGGCTGCGGCTTGTTCCGCCTCCTGCTTCAAACGCAGGGCTTCAGCTCGGGCCTTCTCCGCTTCAAGGCGCGCTGCTTCGGCGTCCGCCCGCCGCTTGGCCTCGGCTTCGGCATCGGCGCGAGCTTTGGCTTCGCGCGCGGCAGCTGCGGCCTGGGCTTCGTCTTCGGCTTTTTGTTTTACCGCCATCAAACGCGCCTCTTCAGCGGTTTCGGTTGCTTCTTTGGCGAGCGCTTCCACGCTCTGCTTGTTCTGCTTCTGGCGATAAGCGCTTTCGGCCTGCATCAACTGTTGGCCGGCTTTCGAAATGATGAATGCCGCGTACTTGTCACCCGCGGCGATGCGGGCGATACGCATGGCGTTGCGGGCTTCGAACAGTTCCAGCGGAGTCTTGCTGTCGATGCCGAAAATCGCATCCTGAATATGCGTGTTGGTGGAGGAATAGGTT
>JASIEN010000560.1 GCA_030045935.1 Candidatus Sulfotelmatobacter sp. | reverse complement strand
GTCCGCTGCGGTCAGCCGGGTACGCGCAAAAGCATCGAGCTCGGCCCGCAATTGCGCAACATTTGCAGTGGGCATGGAAAATCCGCACGCGTGCGAGTGTCCTCCGTAGCGAGTGAATAGAGCATGCGAACGCTCGATCGCTTCCAGCAGGTGAAACGGTCGAATCGAGCGCCCGGAACCAAACGCTTCCTCACCGTCCCGGGCGATCACAATAGCGGGCCGATGATAGCGCTCGACCACGCGCGTGGCCGCGATGCCAATCACGCCGCGATGCCAGCCTTCACCGTCAACAACAATGCAATACGACTCGCAGAGCGCGGGATCGGCGGCAATGCGGTCTTCAATCGCTTTGATGATGCGCCGTTCTTCCTCCTGCCGAGCCGTGTTCAGCTGGTCGAGTTTGAAGGCCAGTTCGCGGGCGCGGTTCGTGTCTTTCACGCTGAAAAGTTCGATCACGTCACGGGCAATATCCATGCGGCCGGCTGCATTGATGCGCGGCGCGATTCTGAAAGCAACTTCGGTGGAAGTCGGCGGGCGCTGGTTGGAAATCTGCGCGAATTCGAGCAAGGCCTTTAATCCAGGATTAACGGCGCGGCGAAGTGCATCCAATCCCAGGCTCGCAAACACACGATTTTCGCCGGTAAGTGACACGGAGTCAGCAATCGTCGCAATCGCCACAACTTTCATGAACGAGCGCAACATGCGCGCGTGATCTTTCGGATCGAGGCGGCGTTGCATTAGCGCCTGCGCTACTTTGAATGCTACGCCCGCGCCGCAGAGTTGCTTGTAGGGATAATCGCATCCTTGTTGATTCGGATTTACTACCGCAAACGCTTTCGGGACGCCATCGGCGCCGGGGAGGTGATGATCGGTGACGATCAGATCGACGCCCAGACGCTGCGCCGTCTCAGCGGGCGCAAAAGCGCGGATGCCCATATCCACGCTGATAATGAGCCGAATGCCTGCCGCCGCGGCGCGTTCGATCACGTCATCGCGAAGATCGTACCCCTCGCGAATTCTATGCGGAACGTGAAAATCGGCGGTGCCTCCGCAGAGTTCGATGGCCGTCTTCAAAATAATGACTGCCATGGTGCCATCAACGTCGTAGTCGCCGTAAATAAGCATTGGCTCTTTGCGCTCGATTGCGGCAGCGATACGATCAACGGCCGCGCAAAGGCCCGCCATTCGCTCAGGGGCATGCAGGTGATTTACGGATGGAAAAAGAAAACGCGCGGCATCATCGGGAGTGCCGATGCCCCGGCGAATCAGCAGCCGCGCCAGCGTTTGCAGTGAACTGTGACGTTTGGAATGGCTGTGTTTCTGATCGAAAACTCCAAGACGCAACTCAGGCAATTCTTGGAGCGCGAGTGCAAGATTCTGTACTTGAACCGCATCGTCGACCGCCAGCTCCCAGCGCACGGCTAGAGCTCGTCGTCCTGATCGGGCTCGTCAATGGGTATGCCCCCGAAATCTTCCGAAACTTCCATCAGGCGCTGGTAGCGGTCATACCAGTCGGTGTTGACCTCGCACAGAAACATTGAGCCTTGATAGGCCCAGCCCAGCTGCAGGAATCCCGTCTTGCCGATATGAGCTTTCAGCCAGCGCGCGTCCTCGACGTCGTCGCCGTCAGAGAATTGCGATTGCCCAAGGCGTTCGACCAGTTCGTCCAGCTCTTCGCGCTCGAGTTTCCAGGAGTGCATGGTGAGAAACGGTGCGCTCGCGCTTTTGGCAAGCTCGACGAAATCCTTCCAGCCGTCGGGATTGTCACCCATCTCCCACATGACGCACTGCACTTCTTCATAGTCGACATAACCGTGGAAGCGGCGCATGCCGTGGCCTTCGATGAAGGCGATCATGTCATCTTTGACGGTGGAAAGATCTTCCGGGATGGGAGACATATTCAAACTACGATTCCTATTGTATGACGTTTGCCGGGAAGGTGGTAGCGGCGGCCAATCTATGGAGTGAGATCGGCCCCCAGTAAGAGCAGGGGCGCGCGGTTCTTAGTTCGTACAAAGACGATGGTCGTGATGAGACGATGGGAACGCCATTCTAGCTGTGCTGGCCGATGCCGCGGCGAACCGTGTTACGGCCGCATCGCGGAGCGAAACAGATAATACCGAAATAGATAATACTCGTTGATCGGCCGGTCATCGCTCAGCGCCGGGGTTGCCGGGGACAAAGAAACTAACCGGCTCATGGGGACTTCGTTGCGCAGAAGATACGAGAAGAAAGTTTCCGCATCATTTCCCGGGCCCCACTCCATCAAGTCGGTGGAAGCCGCGGCCGGCAGATGTAGGGCCAGGTCTTTGGCTGTCCACGGATGGATCGGGCGGTCGCTGGCCAGGAAATGGAATCCCAGGCCTCGGCCATAACCGAACGCACGCACGTAGGGAAACGATTGGCTCAAGGCGCGCGCGACGGCCGTCAGGTCCTCGTTGTCGCCGGAAGGCAGCCATTGTTGAAGAATTCCGCCGCTACGCAGGCGCTGCCGGGCGATAGCGTAGAAGTCCTCGGAATAGAGCAGGCTTGAACCGGCCGCCTCGACCGGCGGCGGAGGATCGATGGTGATCACATCGAACTGCCGGTCCGTGCGCTCCAGATAGCGCCGGCCGTCGTCCACAACGACATGCGATAGTGGGGAGTCCAAAACCTCCTGTGCGTCGCGGTGAAAAAAACCAAACAGGCGTGGCACGCTCGGAACCAGCTCTACTACGGTCACCGGAATTCCCCACGAACGAAGTGAGCGGAACGTCGTTCCCATCCCGAAGCAAATATCCAGGGCATCCTGCGGAGGGCGGTCCAGCGATGATAACGGCAGATGCGCCATCATTTTTGTGACGGGGGTTAATACGGTCATCGTATAACCGTTGATCAACAGACGCTTTTGCATACCGCTGCCGGTGGCAATCACCGTCGCGGTAGAGTCGCGCATGACCTCACCGCGATTGGCATAAAGCTGCTCATAGCTTTTGCTGCCCAGCAGGATTCCCACGAGCAGGGGTACGAATGCATATGCAACCAAGCGTGGCACCAGGCGTTGCGATCGGGCACCGGACATCATGGCCCTGAGACCAACCAACAGCCAGGGCAGCGACGACAATAACAAAGCCCAGCGCTCGCTCATCCATGGCAACAGCAGGAAGCCGGCCACGAGCGGGCCCAGAATGCACCCCAGGACATTAACGGCGTAAGCCTTGCCAGCTTTGGCCGGATTGCCTCCCGCCCAGCGGTCGACCAGCATTGGGGTTATGAATCCCAGCATGCCCGCGAAAGGCGCAATGCCAAAAGTAAGGCGCAAAAAAGGACCGAGATCAAGTTTTGGATTTGCGGCCAACAAGGGCAGCAATGCGGATATTGCCAGCATCGTCCACAACAGATCGTTGTCTTCGCGCTGACGCGCGCTCCAGTAGCGGTAAATGCTCGACCCGACAAATGTCGCGGCTAAGTAAATTCCAAGAATTGTGGCAAAGGCGTATACCACGGTGCCAATGAACGGGGTGAACTGCCGCACCCAAACCACTTCCATGCCCATGCTGGTAAGGCCGGAGGCAAACAGCAGAGCGAGGAGCGAGTTGTCCCCTGCGCGGGAGATTCCTGTGTCAGCAGTTGAGACGGTTGCATCAGCATGCGCGGATTCATTGTTTTCCGCCTTCATGGAGGCGCTTACGGCTAATAGCGCGATCAAACCATTACCAATGGCTCCTATCTTCAGCGTGCCGCGGAATCCCAGGATCTCAACCAAGAACAACGGCACAACCGTACCCACCAGTGCGCCCACAACGTTCGCCATATAGAGGTAGCTGAAGGAGCGCGAGGCTTGCTGCGGCAGCATGCGTTTTATGGCCAGCATGCCCACAGGGATGGTGGCGCCCATCAAGGTACACCAGGGAATCAGCACGATCGCAACCCAGAGACCGGAGACGATGTAATACTCAGCCGAAGATGTAGAACCCAGCTTTTCCAGAATGGCGCGGCCAAAGACCAGCTCATGAGGTACGAGAATGCCGGAAACCCCAATCAGCAGTTCGATCACGGCATAAAGCCGAAGCGTAGGAAAACCGAGGTCGTCGCCGCGGCGTCGTATCCATTCTCCGATGGCCCAGGAACCCAGGCCCAGTCCACCCATAAACACCGACAGCACAATCGAAACCATGGCGGTGGTAACGCCGAACTGCGCCATCGACAAGCGCAGCCACACCAGTTCATAAAGAATGCTGCAGAAACCGGAAAGGAAAAAGAAGATAAAGTACCAAACCATTGCCGTCCTCTCTTCTGCCTCGAAAACGAACTCGACCGGACGCACAAATTTTGAACCGGCACGCCGCCCAGTCGCGATTTTGAGCCCTGGAAAGTGCATTCTCACATTTTGGTCTGCATAGTAGAAAGTGACTTTGGTGTAGAAAAAACCTGGTTCTGCAATTCCTCACAGGTTTCCGGCCTGTACCGAGCGCGGCTTCGATCGTGCAGCCACATTCACTGCAGCACTGGCCTGTTTCCACTGCTCCATTTAGAATCCTCTGTCCCACTTTTCATCCACGGAAATAGGAGGCACACGCGCCTTGATTCCGCGTTACACGCGCCCTGAGATGGGCCGCATCTGGAGCGACGAAAATCGCTTTCGTACCTGGCTTGCCGTCGAGGTCGCCGCCACCGAGACGCTAGCCGAGGCTGGCATGGTACCGAAAGAAGCGGCGCGGGCGATCCGTGAGCGTGCCGATTTTCGTGTGGAGCGTATTCACGAAATCGAGGCCGAGGTGCGCCACGACGTAATTGCCTTCACCACGGCAGTCGCCGAGATCGTTGGTCCGCACGCGCGCTGGTTTCATTACGGGCTTACGTCTAATGACGTCGTCGATACGGCGCAGGCGCTGCTGATCAAGCAGGCCTCGGCCCTGATCGCAAAAGATCTGGAAAAGCTGGCCGAAGTACTGGAGCGGCGCGCGTGGGAATTCAAAGACACTCCCATGATCGGCCGCACCCACGGCATTCACGCCGAGCCGGTCACTTTTGGATTCAAAATCGCCAACTGGTATTCGGAGACGCAGCGCAATATCGCACGCTTTGCTGCTGCCGCCGAAGACATGCGCGTGGGGAAGTTTTCCGGCGCGGTAGGAATCTTCGCCCACCTCACGCCTGACATCGAAGAAGAGATTTGCGCGCGATTAGGCCTGAAGGCCGCCGCGGTCACGTCGCAGGTGATACAGCGCGACCGCCATGCCCAATATGTCGCCACGCTGGCCGTGATTGCTTCGACTTTAGACAAGATCGCAACTGAAATCCGGCATTTGCAACGTACGGAGGTCCGCGAAGCGGAAGAGTTTTTCAGCGAGAAGCAAAAAGGTTCATCGGCGATGCCGCACAAGCGCAATCCTGTGAACGCCGAGCAGATCAGCGGGCTGGCGCGTGTGGTGCGGGGCAACGCTCAGGTCGCATTTGAAAATGTCGCCCTCTGGCACGAGCGCGACATTTCTCATTCCTCCGCCGAGCGTGTCATTTTGCCGGATTCGACCACGTTGATCGACTATCTGCTGAATAAGACGAGCAATCTGATCGACACGATGTTTGTTTATCCCGAGCGGATGAAGGCTAATCTGGAAAGCACGCATGGGCTGATTTTCAGCGGGCAGCTTCTGCTCGATCTGGTCGAGCACGGCGTTTCGCGCGAGGACGCGTATCGCATCGTGCAATCCCATGCCATGCGGGCGTGGAAAGAGGATCTTAACTTCCACGACCTTGTGCTCGCCGACAAAGAAATTACCAGCAAGGTCCCCAGGAAACAGATCGAGTACGCGTTCGACCTGCAACGGCAGTTAAGAAACGTCGATAAGATTTTCGCGCGCGTGTTCGAAAAGCGTACTCCGGACAGTGCCAACGCGCGGCGCCGAGTAGTAAAGCGATCTAAAATAGTAAAGCGACATTAGCCGCAGGTTTCCCTTATAAACGCCACAAGATATTTCTTGGCTTCTGATGCCCGCCTTTCCGCAACTTTCCTTTTAGCCCTGGGTTCACTTTATCGATGCAATTAACCATACGGTTAAATCGTAAAGATTTGTAACTGGGTCGGAGGTGACCCCAATGAAAGCAAAGAACTTCTTAAAGGCGGCGGGAACCCTGCTGGCCGCAGGAGTGTTGAGCGCGAGTTTGTTTGCCCAAAGCACATCCGCTCAGCCCACAGCGGCGGCCCGCTATGACAATCAAATCCAGACTGCTGTTGCCAAAAAGCTGACGGCGAAGAAGCAGTTTCAGAATGTGACATCGAGTGTCGAAAATGGAGTCGTAACGTTGACCGGGACGGTCGATCTCTATCAAAGCAAGCTGGATGCTGCCAAACTTGCCCGCAAGGCTGGAAAGGTACAAAGTGTGCGCGACCTGATTATTGTGGCTGGCCCAACTGTTCCCGATCAGCAGCTCGCGAACAAGCTCGGTGAAAAAGTCACGTATGTTCGCAACGGTTATGACATCGCGTTCGATTACTTCGCGCTAAGCGTGAAAGACGGAGTGGTTACGGTGGAAGGCGAAGACCGCACCGGTCTTGGCCGCGACGAAGCGCTGGCCGACATCGACAACATGCCCGGCGTCAAAGACGTGATCAATAACATCAACGTCGAGCCGGTCTCCATGTTCGATGACGGCATCCGCCTGCGCACGGCGCGCGTCATTTATGGCGATCCGGTGCTCAGCAAGTATGCGATCGATCCGGCCAAGCCGATTCGGATCATCGTGGTGAACGGACACGTCACTCTCTACGGCGTGGTCGACAGCAAAATGGACAAAACGGTTGCGGGATTGCGGGCTGGCCAGGTTCCCGGTGCTTTCGGCGTCGATAACAAGCTGGTTGTAAGGGGAAATCCGGCGGATCAGCCTGGAATGTAAGTTGGTGTTGGTGTAGCGGCGATGGGCGCGGCGCAAGCCGCGCCCTTTTTTACAGCCGGTTGATCAGCGAGGCCACGTATCCCGCTCCGAATCCGTTATCGATGTTCACCACGCTGACGTTTGAGGCGCAGGAGTTCAACATGCCCAGCAGCGCGGTCAATCCTTTAAACGAAGAGCCGTAGCCGACGCTGGTCGGCACGGCAATTACTGGAACACCGACCAACCCTCCGACCACGCTGGGCAATGCGCCTTCCATGCCGGCGCAAACGA
>JASIEN010000559.1 GCA_030045935.1 Candidatus Sulfotelmatobacter sp. | reverse complement strand
GCATCGCAGCGGACGCGAGCTACCGATTCGCCGGCTCCAACTGAATTCCGCTTGCAGGAATTGGGGGAAAACATTTCCGAAGGCGACCTGGTCCGGCTGATGATTGCGCCGGGGACCAAAGTTTCTGCAGGCCAGCCAGTGATGGAACTGGAAACGGACAAAGCCGTAGTAGAAGTTCCCTCCACCGTGAGCGGGGTGGTGAAAGAAATCAAAGTCAAAGAGGGCGAGAGGATCAAAGTTGGGCAGGTGGTCTTTACGCTGCAAAGTGCCACGCCGACGCCAGGCGAGGCGGTCCGCCCGTCAAGAGGGCCCGTCGAACACGTTTCTGGACAGCACGGTGCGCGGCTGGCATTTCAGGCGGCCATTCGGGCCGAGGGAAAAACCGAAGAGCAAGCATTGCCTCCAGATCAACCGCGGGCACAGCAGCCGCAGGTTTTCTCGATGCCCGTGCAGTTGGGCAAGGTCGCCGGAACTGAGCACAGGGACCCAGTTGCGGCAGCGCCTTCTACGCGACGGCTGGCACGCGAACTCGGAGTTGATATCTATGACGTGAACGGCACAGGCCCCGGCGGGCGCATCAGCGAAGACGATGTGAAGGCTCGCGCAAAAGGTTTGGTGATCAGCGCTGCGACGGCGGCGGCTGCTCCGGCGCGGGCCGGCCATTTTATCGCTCCGCACCTGCCGGATTTCACAAAGTGGGGAAAGATTGAGCGGGTTTCGATGCGTGCTGTGCGCCGCAAGACGGCAGAGCACCTGGCCGAATCCTGGAACACGATCCCCCATGTCACGCAGCACGATCGCGCCGACATCACCGAACTGGAGCAGTTGCGCGCACGGTTTGCGCCAAAGGCGGAGCAGGCCGGTGGCAAGATGACCGTGACTGCCATCGCATTGAAAGTTTGCGCGTCGGCTTTGAAGGTTTTTCCGCAGTTCAACGCCAGCATCGATATGGAGAAGGAAGAAATTATTTACAAGCAGTACATCAACATCGGTGTCGCTGCGGACACGGACCGCGGGCTATTGGTTCCGGTCATCCGCGATGTCGATAAAAAGAATATTGTTGAGCTGGCGGTCGAGTTGTCGCAGCTATCGCAGAAGGCACGCGAGAAAAAACTGACTCCGGCCGATATGGAAGGGGGAACCTTCACCATTACCAATCTTGGCGGCATCGGTGGCACGGCGTTTTCTCCGATTGTGAACCATCCTGAAGTCGCGATTCTGGGGCTTTCTCGTTCCCGCATGGAACCGGAATGGATAGGCGGCAAATTCGAGCCCCGGCTGATTCTGCCTTTGTCGTTGTCGTACGATCATCGGCTGATTGATGGCGCCGACGCAGCGCGGTTCTTGCGCTGGGTTGCCGAGGCGTTCGAGCAGCCGTTCTTGCTATCAGTACAAGGTTGAGACGAGGACGGAAAGAGCATCCGCAAAGTGAAACTGCCAGAGAGAAGATTCCTCAACTGAATCGATTAGAAGTCTGCCTCTTAAGAGCTGCGACCTGGTGATCCCGAGTCGCCGAGCTTTACTGGTTTCTGCAACCCGAATACGTGCCTAAGAGTCCAATCGGATAGAACCCTTTAGGCGAATTGCATATGACAAGCAAAACTTCAACAGCACTTATCACCGGAGGAACGAGCGGAATCGGTCGTGCGACGGCCAACAAGCTCGCGCAGCTCGGCATCCATGTTTTGGTCGTGGGACGCAATGCGGAGCGCGGGAAGAAGACAGTCGACGAAATCCGTGCCGCGGGAGGCAAAGCAGATTTCATTTCGTCTGATCTTCACGATGCGGCGAGCGCACGCGGCGTCGCGAAAAGAGCCATTGAACTCGGAGAAGGCCACGTCGATATTCTGATCAACAATGCCGGCGTCTATCCGTTCGGGCCCACGCACGAAATGACGGAAGAGCAGTTTGACCGCGTTTTTTCCCTCAATGTGAAGGCGCCATATTTTCTGGTTGCGGCGCTGGCCCCATTGATGGCTCAGAGAGGCAAAGGGGCCATTGTGAATCTCTCAACCATGGTTGCTGATTATGGGGTGCCTGGGATGAGCCTCTACGCTTCCAGCAAGGCCGCCATCGAACTGTTGACTAAAACTTGGACCGCTGAATACGGGCCGAGCGGGGTTCGCGTTAATACAGTCAGCCCCGGCCCCACCCGAACAGAAGGTACGGAAGCAATGGGGGAGGGACTTGCACAACTGGCTGCCCAGGGACCGGCTGGGCGTCCAGCTACAGCCGACGAAATCGCAGAGGCAGTTGTTTTCCTGGCGACAGACCGTGCCAGTTTTGTTTACGGCGCAAAGCTTGCCGTCGACGGAGGCCGCACCGCCATCTGACTAGATTGTCGAACATCTAACACGCAGATCCAATCCGGCCGGCAACGCAGTTACTTGTCAGGCACGAAGCGTAGAGGGAGACAACCAATGGCGCGTCCTGAGCAGCAAGTGGAAGAATTCGATCTGGTGATTCTCGGCGGTGGCACGGGATCAACGATAGCAGCGTGGACGTTTGCTGCAGAAGGAAAGCGCGTCGCCGCAATCGATCGCAAATACGTTGGGGGATCGTGCCCCAACATCGCTTGTCTGCCCAGCAAAAACGTAATCCATAGTGCAAAGGTCGTGTCGTACTTCCAGCGAGGCAAGGAATTCGGCATCATAGATCGCGGCTTCACGGTCGATATGTCGGGCGTTCGTGAACGCAAACGCAAGATGGTGACCGGGCTGAACGAGATGTACTTGGAAAATTACCGTAATACCGGAGCGGAGTTCATTCTGGGAACCGGCCGGTTCGTAGCTCCAAGAACTGTGGAAGTCACCCTCCCCGGCGGAGACACTCGTCAGCTGCGCGGCGCTAGTGTCATCGTCAGCACGGGTACAAGGGCGACGATTGATGCGACTCCCGGGCTGGCCGAAGCGCAACCGCTCACCCACATCGAGGCGCTCGAGCTCGATGAAAGCCCTGAACATCTGCTCATAATCGGTGGAGGCTACGTCGGCGTGGAATTCGCTCAAGCGATGCGCCGGTTCGGCAGCAAAGTGACGGTCATTGACCGCAACCAACGCTTGATGGCTAGAGAAGATCAGGACGTTTGTGAAGCTCTTCGGAAGCTGTTTGAGGACAAAGGCATCGACGTTCACTTGAATGCGCGGATCAAGCAAGTTTCTGGAAAATCAGGGCAGTCGGCGACGGTCGTGATTGAGCAAAATGGGGCGGAGAAGGCGATTGTTGGCAGTCATGTCCTGGTCGCTGTAGGCCGCACGCCCAACACCGAAGCACTCGGATTGGAATCAGCGGGCGTCGAACTTACCAACCGGGGATACATCAAGGTCAACGAAAGGCTGCAGACAACTGCGCCTGGTGTATGGGCGATTGGAGAAGTGGCTGGTAGCCCTCAGTTCACACACATCAGTATCGACGATTTCCGTGTTGTCCATGCCAACATTACCGGCGGCAATCGTGTGACAACGGGCAGGCAGGTTCCATATTGCCTGTTTACTGATCCTGAATTGGCTCATGTCGGCCTGCATGAAACAGAAGCACAGGCAAAAGGCATTGCCTATCGTTTGTTCAAAATCCCTATGGAAATGAACCTGCGCGCCCGCACACTTGGGGAAACGCGCGGGTTTCTCAAGGCCTTGGTTGAGGCTGAAAGCGATCGCATTCTCGGTTTCACCGCCTTCGCTGTTGGCGCGGGGGAGATCATGGCCGCGGTGCAGATCGCGATGCTCGCAGGTCTGCCGTTCACCGCGTTGCGAGACGCCGTTCTGACTCATCCCACATTGGTCGAGGGACTTATAGGGCTGTTCTCATCCGTGCCGTCAGTCCACGACGCAGTCAAGACGACCTCAACAAGAGCGGCGTAAACGATTCCTAACGAAAGAGTAGTATGAGCCAGACGCCTTTTCTACGGAAGCCATCGCGTGAAAGCAAGCTGGCGATGCCGACGGTCCGAAGGCGATTAAATCCAACATGTCAGAAAATTCGCTCCTTAAGATCGCTGTGGTCGGCGCCGGCCCCGGCGGCTACGCTGCAGCCTTTCTCGCTGCCGATCTCGGCATGCAAGTTACGCTCATCGACCCCGAAGTCAATCCTGGTGGCGTGTGCCTTTATCGTGGATGCATTCCTTCCAAGGCTCTGCTCCATGTCGCCAAGCTGATTGAAGAATCCGAACAGGCAAAGAACTGGGGAATTGACTTCGCGCGCCCGAACATCGATCTCGCGCGTTTGCGGAGCTGGAAAGAAGGGGTTGTCAACAAGCTCACCGGAGGCCTCGGCATACTTTCAAAACAGCGCAAGGTTGAGTACCTGCGCGGCATGGCAGCCTTCGAGAACTCAAACACCCTGCGCGTAACCAAGGCCGACAAATCGGAAGAGAGCCGCAGCTTCGGTCGCATCATCATCGCCACCGGCTCACGCCCTGCAATCATTCCTGCGCTCAAAATCGATTCGCCGCGGTTGATGGATTCCACCGGCGCTCTCAATCTGGAAGACGTTCCTGCGAGCCTGCTCGTAGTCGGGGGCGGGTACATCGGGCTGGAACTCGGCTCTGTTTACGCCGCTCTTGGCACGCGGGTAACTGTAGTGGAGATGCTTTCGGGATTGCTTCCCGGTGCAGACCGCGATCTGGTTCTGCCGCTGCACAAACGTCTGGAAAAGATGTTCGCCGCAATTCTGCCGAATACGACGGTCACATCGCTGAAAGAAGAAGGCACGGGAATTCGCGCGCGGTTCGACGGGCCTGCGATAAAAGATGATAATCGCGAGCAGGTTTTTGATCGCGTGCTGGTTTCGGTTGGGCGCAAGCCGAACTCGGAAATTCCAGGTCTCGAAAATACGCAAGTTGGAACAAATGACCGGGGATTTATCGAGGTGAACAAGCAGTTGCAAACAGCAGACCCCGCGGTTTATGCCATCGGCGACGTTGTCGGCGAGCCGATGCTGGCGCACAAGGCTTCGCATGAAGGACGCACCGCAGTTGAGGCAATCGCCGGGCACAAAGTTGCCTTCGCGCCCAATGCAATTCCGGCTGTGGTTTTCACCGATCCGGAAGTTGCGTGGTGCGGGGTGACGGAAACTCAGGCGGAGAGAGAAAATCGCGAAATCAAAGTTGCAAAGTTCCCTTGGGGTGCTTCGGGGCGTGCTCTGACGCTCGACCGCCCGGAGGGCATGACCAAGCTTGTCATTGACCCTGAGACTGAGCGCGTGTTGGGCGTTGGCATCGTTGGTGTGGGGGCCGGCGAACTGATTGCCGAGGGAGTCTTGGCAGTTGAGATGGCTGCGCTGGCCAAGGACGTCGCGATGACGATTCATCCGCATCCCACGCTCTCAGAAACAGTGATGGAAGCAGCCGAGGTTTTCTTTGGCACGAGCACCGACGTATACCGTCCGAAGCGGGCGTAAAGATTAAGCAATGTTGCGCATCATTCTCTTCGCGATTGTGGTCATCATTCTGGTGCTTGTAGTTCCCCGCCTGTCCGGCTCCCGCGCAGCCCCGGCAATCGGGAGTGTGGCACCCGATTTCATATTGCAATCACAGGATGGCTCCAACGTCAGCTTAAATAATTATCGCGGAAGCTGGGTGGTTCTCTATTTTTATCCCAAAGATCAAACTCCCGGCTGCACGCGCGAGGCTCACAACTTCCAGATCGATCAAGCGAAGTACGTCGAACGCAACGCAGTGGTACTCGGAGTAAGCATCGACAGCGTCGATTCGCACAAAAAGTTCTGCGCGAAGGAAGGACTGAATTTCAAACTCCTCGCGGACCGCGACGGCAATGTGAGCAAAGCTTATGGATCACTGACGAATTTGGGAGTTGTGCGGTTCGCGTCTCGCCATACTTTCATCATCGGTCCAACCGGCAAGATTGCAAAAGCGTACACGAGCGTCGATCCGGCACAGCACAGTGGAGAAGTCCTCACCGCGCTGGATAAGTTGCGGAAGGAATAGCGCGGAATCGTCCCGAGGTGCCGGATCTGTTTTTCAGCGTCCAGAACCCTTCGCATCGCCTGCCAGATACATCTCCGCTACATGCTCGGCGATTTCTCCCGGCTTGGCCTGCTCTAAATTCGCCAGCACGACGACCGTCAACTGATCGTCAACATAGCGTGCGATGGCGCTTCTGAAGCCTTGCCACGCGCCATCGTGATAAATCACCCGATGTCCGCGGCGCTGCTCGATGAACCACCCGAAGCCGTAGCCGGCTTTGTTGGGTCGGCCGTTTCTTAGTTTCGCGGGAGTCCACATCAACTCGAGACTCGATCGCTTCAACAGTTTCTCGGTGTATAGTGCAGCATCCCACTTGGCGAGGTCGAGAACGGAAAAATACAGGCTGCCATCGGCGGTGGTGTTGACCGTGGGTGCGACCCACTCCTGATTTTTCAGTTCGCCTGTTACCAGCCGGTAACCAGAAGCGCGATTGGGAATGATATCGGCCTCGCTGATAATGCGCGTTGTCTGCATGTCGAGAGGGCGGAAGATTCGTTCTTGCAAAAACTCTCCATAGAATTCGCCCGTGACCCGGTGAATCAGGATGCCAAGTGTGAGATATCCAAGATTGCTGTAGTCCCACTTGGTTCCGGCAGGATATGCGAGGGGAATGCTCTCAACCAGCTTTAACAACTCCGGTTCGGTCCAGTCCTTGCGGAAGTCGA
>JASIEN010000558.1 GCA_030045935.1 Candidatus Sulfotelmatobacter sp. | reverse complement strand
TCGCCTGGAGTTACGTCCCATCGAAGGAAAACGACAAGGTCTTTGGCCGCGACCAATCTTTCGTTGCCGGGCCTGCGACCGAGTGGTATCTGCAATTCATGGTCAAGAATTCAAAAAAGTACGCCTCAACGAGCGGCTGGGGATTCGCTCAATTTGATCCACAGGGCAAGCCTGCCGATGAGGCAAAGCTCAAAACCTGCTTTCCCTGCCACGTGCCCGTTAAAGCTCGCGACTATGTCTTCACGCGTTATGCACCGTGACACCAAGAACCGAAAAATGGATGATGAATATCGCTATGCTTCTGAGCTGTCGCGAGCGATTACGACAGTCGTGCAGGAACTGCTCACCTTCGGCAGATCGCGATTTGCGGCCATGCGGATTTTGAGCCGTGGCCGCTCGCCACGAATAATCGGACAGTAAGAATCTGGCTGTAGTAGCGCGCCTTGCAAGCGTCGCCTGCCGGCGCATCCGCCGTGGCATGACTCCCGGAACTCGCAGGGCTCACAGGCCTGTGGCAGCATTCGCGCCTGCTCGAACGGGCCTGAGTTCAAAATGTTGATGCCTGTGGACATCAAATCTGAAAGCGGTTCTCCCGACCCTGGCCAGTAAACGCAGGGTTGAGTTGTGGCTCTCGGTGTCACACGAACGGTGCTCACGCCGCAGCCTGCGTGCAGGGGCGGTAGTCCCGCCATTGCTCGAACCAGCGGCTCGCCAATGGCGATCACATCGGTTTCCGCAAACAGGCGCTGGAAGCCCTCCCAGTATTCTTCGTAATTAAGTGCGAAGACATCCGATCGCACCGATTGGTACACATTCACTCGCAAGGGAGCGTCAAACTGCTTGGCTACTCGCGCGACGTCCACTAAGCGCAAATGATTCGACTTCATCATCACGACGACGACGGTTACAGGAATGGCAAGCTTCACACACCGTTCTGCCTGCTGATGGATGAGCGCCCAATTGCCGGGCCCGCGCTGCGCGTCCTGTTGCGCTTCAGTGGGATAGTCGAGAGAGAACTCGATATCGTGAAAGGCGCGCAGTTCGCTGTCTTCCAGAACAGCAACGCTATGACCGTTGGAAGTGATGGTGAGCTTGACGGGCTTCGTCCGCAAATATGCAAGTATCGCTTTGAACTCCGGATGCATGCCGTTTTCTCCGGTGCCCAGATTCACACAGCGCAGTGGCAGGGATTCCATGACTGCCTTCACTTGACCAAGGGAAAGACGATCGGCGCGAGTTGGATCACGGTAGCAGAAGGCGCACGCGAGATTGCATTCGTTGGTTAGCCCGAGCCCGAGTGAAATACCCGCATCAGGCGTCGTCGTGCGAGATTTCGAGGGCGAAGACTGGGCTGCTACCCGATTCATATGACTTCCTTCATCCCGGGCTCTGCGGGATGCGCAAGCCATTGCGTGTAGCGGGCCACAGCGGCAAACTCCGGGCGCCTGCATAGCTTGCGCTCGAGGTCGAAAATGCGCCCGTACTCATCATTCTGCAGAATCTTTGGTGGTAGGTAATCGGATAGTACCCGTATACCACATTGGGCAGTTACCGCGAGTGATGCGGCCGCAAGCATGGCTTGCGTGCTCTCTGCCGTAAATAGTCTCACCCTGCCTCCATAGAGGGACTCATTTCCCCACTCAGCCGTGAGGTTATGCTCGCTCGTGGTTAAGTCGCCGTCTTGTATCGCGGCCTTTAATACCTCGCCTGCCCGGTTTCGCACCAAGACCGAGACTATGCCAGACGGATCTCGCAGAAGGCGAGCTAGGCCCCGCAAGACATCACCTGGGTCGTCGACATATTCCAGAAGGTTGTGGCACAGAATCACATCGAACGATTGAGAGGCGAACAAGTTTGCCAATTGGGCAGCATCGCCGTGTTTCAGTGTGACCTTTTGCACAACTCCTGCTTCCCGTGCGGCCCGTTCCGCAAATTCGAGCATGGGCATGGAACTATCCAGCAACGTAACGTACAACCCAAGTCGCGCCAGCCGCACCCCGATCGCGCCGGTACCACTTCCAAGATCCAGTGCATGCAAAGAGCGCACAGTCTGGGGCATAAGCTCCACCAAGTTGGCAAAGGCAAGGTCGAGGCGCAGCCGGCCCTCGGGCGTTGCGAGATAAGCGGCGTACTTCGCTGCGCCAGATTGAAACCGCTCAGCGTTAGCGTTAGCGGTCATCTCGTCCATGTCCAGGCTCCACTTTGGCGCAATCGCCGCAATCGATTCGGAGTTTCGCGAACTTCGGCCGTAATAAAAGGAGAAGTTCTCACCAGTCCAGACTGCTACCGTGCTCAATGTGACATTGAGGCGGGCTTCGCAGTGCCGATTTGAACGGTGTACGCGACCAGCTTGCCATCGTTTGTTTTCTTGGCATGAATAACAACTCTATCGCCCACCTTCAGTTCTCGAGCCTCTACAGCTACGTTGGCTTTCGAAAATTTAGTGTCAGGCGAGGTGGCAACTTCGACACTTTCGTCCGCAGTTGTATGAACGGTGATCGAGTTCTGTGAGATTTTCGTAACTGTTCCCATGACATGCTGATAGCCACTATGGGCAAGGGCAAACGTACTCGCGAACAGGACCGCGAGTCCAAGGTATAGCTTGATTCCCATAAGCCTCCTCCTTGTGTCTACTTTTGGTGTTTTGCGGCGGAGTCGGAGGGCGACGATCCGTTCAGAAACTCACGTTCAGTTTTTTCTTCCTCAAACTCTTGCATGGTTTTTGGATTCAGTTTCTGCATCTGCTCGGCTTCCTGCGCCGTCATGTTTGGCAAGTGCCTGATGAAGAGCACTAACTTCCAACTGTCTTGGTTCCCACTACCGTCTCCGGCCGAACCCCAAGCCGGCATCCCGGTGAGACGCACCCCGTTCTGAATGATGTAGTACAGTTCGCCATCGCTGAGTTGCTGTGTTGGCACGGCTCGCATATCGGGAGCCTTTGGATAAAGGTTGCGTCCCATTTGCGTGTCTCCGCTGCCGTTATTGGCGTGGCAGGAGGCGCAATGGTCTGCCCAGTGCACCCGAGCTTCTTCGATCACTTCGGGCGAAGACGCAACCGGGTTCTGGAGTTTCTTCGCCTCGCTTGGCGTGGCAAAATGTCGCGCTTCGTTCGAAAGCCATTGTTCGAACAGGGAGGGTCGCTCGAGTGCGCCAAATGCACCCGTGAGATACCGGACCCATACCAGCACTCCGAGAAATGCGGCGATTAACGTGAGAGCTATAACAACGACAGCTGTTTTGGCTGTCACTCGGACCCTCCGCTGCCAGTTGGCAGGTTGACTTGCATGCTCGTGCTTCCATCACGTTCGGCAGCATGCGTGCCATCCGCGAGGAGATAATTCTGCAGTTGGACGGCAGTTGTCCAGAGCTCTGCGAGCGTCCGGGCATAGCTATCCTCAAGTTGGAAAAGCGTGCGTTGCGACACCAGCACTTCCGGATAGGCCGCTGCCATGTTCCTGTATTTTGCCAGATAGAGTTCGTATGCACGCTGCGCACGAGGGATTAGCTGAGTCCGGTACCGCTCTTCCTCCATCCGGCTAATCAGATACCGCTGAAGCAGGGGCTGAGCGGTTTGCAGGAGATGAAGCCGGATGCGCTCGACCTCCGTCCGTTCGCGTTCAGCTTGCGCCTTGGCCGCCTGCACATTGCCCTGATTACGATTGAAAATGGGAATTTGGATGCCCGCTGTGGCGAATGATTGAACTCCCACTGGCTTCATGGAAGATTCGAGAATCTCCTGATTCTGCTGAACTCCCGCCCGAATGTTTAGATCGGGAATCGCCTCGCGCTTGTCGCGTGCCAATTCTGCGTCGGCGCGAACCGCGCTCTGCTCAGCGCGCTTCAGGCTTGGGCTGTTCTGCTGAAGCTGGTCGAGGTATCGGTCGGTAGCAATAGCGGGAGGGTGATCGAGATCGCCCTTGAGCAATGCTAGTGGGATTTGCGGCTCTCCGGCAACTGTCGCCAGTTCTTCGTAAGATTGAATGTACTCGCGCTGCGCTTTGACGAATTCGAGCTTCGCCTGTTCCGCTTCGACTTCGGCCTGCAGCACATCCGGCGCATCCGCTTGGCCTACATTCGCCAGTTGATGAGCCGTGGCTGCGGCGTCGTTGGCAACGTCCAGCAACTTACGCTGGACCTCAAGGATGCGAAGCTGAGCGAGGGCGTTGTAGAACTGCAGCTGGACAGCACCGTGTACGCTCAATTGCTGTTCTTGAACAGCGATTTCATCCTCTTTTTTCTGCTGTTCAAAGACGTTGTGCCGCAGCCCCAGCTTGCCTCCCAGCACGATGGTTTGCTGGACAAAGCCGCCCTGTTCTCCACCACCAAAAGAACCCCCGCGAATCTGCTCGCCTTGATAACCAATCGATGGATTGGGCCAGAGGCCAACCTGATGCGCCAATCCCTCCGAAACACGCGCGATCGCCTCTGCCTGCTTCAGCGTGGGATTGTTCTTGAGCGCGAAGGACTCGAAGTCATCCAGACTCCTCGCGGGGACAGTCTTGGCCGCTTCGAGCAGGTCAGGAACGGGAAGATTCGCCCCCGTTTTGTGACTGGGATTCTCAGGCTCTTGCACCCCCGATACATTGGAGGTGATGTCCTGCGGGCTGTGCACCTCCATCTGCTGCATACTGTGTTGATGGTCTGGCATCGACTGAGCCGGCATTTGCGTGTCAGGCTCGCATGCGTCCTGATGAGTTTGTGCATGAGCGCCGATCCCAAGGAGCAGCGCAACAACTGTGGCCGTTACGGTTCCCGTCATTTGCTTCTCCTTCTGACTAGTGCTTCATGTCGTGCATGTCCCCACCAGGCATGCTCAGCATCGATTGTTTTTCGGCCTGCTGAATGCTGCGCATGATGTCGTCGTAGCGATCCGGCGGCAGCACCCGCACGAACGTCATCATGCCCTGCATAAATCCGCTCCAGCCCGCTGGTAGCCCGTAGTTCTCTGGTTTCTCGACCATCGTGTCGATCGCCATCGTCGCAGTTTCCATGTAGGCATCTTGCGGAAAGCCGGGAACGGAATCCGCGTTCGGCGCAATGTCGCCGTGGCTGTTCATCTGCATGCCTTGCCTTCCAGGCATGTCAGCCCCCGGGCTTTGCTTTCCGAAGGGACCATTGCTGGCCGGTTGATCGTTGGTCGAACCCACACCCGTGCCGCGACCCAGGCTTGGGCCGTAGTCCACCCCCGTGGGAACACCCGGTTCGCCATTGAGCATGCCCATGCCGTTTTCCATGCTCACGCCTGCGGGCATGTGCCCACGCTGTGCGCGTGTCATCGCTCCAACGTTGGAGGACATCTGGTTCATCATGTGGTGCGGCAGGTGACAATGCAGCATCCAGCTACCCGGATTGTTCGCCGCAAACTCGATATCTCTCGCTTGCGCCACTCCCACCAGCACTGTGTTTCCCGGACACCACGCGGTTTCAGGGATTCGGCCACCCTCCGTTCCCGTTACCTGAAAGGTATGGCCGTGCAAGTGAATGGGGTGATGATCCATTCCCAGGTTGATCAGCCGGATGCGCACGCGATCGCCGAGACGAACAATCAACGGCGTGATGGCAGGCCCAACTTTGCCATTCATGGTGAGCCAGTTGAATTCCATGTTCATTGAGTTCGGGACTACGTTGTTCGGCAGCACTGCATACTCCTGCAGAAGGATCACAAAATCCTTATCGACCGCCGGCCGATGAGGCTCCTTCGGGTGCATGATGAACGCGCCCAGCATTCCCATCATTTCCTGCATGGCCATGTGCGAGTGGTAAAAGTAGGTTCCGGCCTGATGGAGCGCGAATTCGTAGACGTACCGTTCACCCGGCTTGATCGGTGGCTGGCTGACACCGGGACCTCCATCCACGTCATTTGGGATCTCGAAGCCGTGCCAGTGCATGGAGGTCGGCTCGGGGAGATGGTTCTCGAGAATGATCCGCACCCGGTCGCCCTGGTTCACCTGAATCGTTGGGCCGGGTGCACTTCCATTAAATCCCCAAAGGATCAGCGTTTTGCCCGGCGCGATCCGCTGTTTCACCGGTTCGGCAATGAGGTGGAAGACTTTTGTACCGTTGTCCAGGGTAAAGGGCAGGTCTGGAACATCTGGAGTCTGAACTGGAGTGTTCGCTGCTTTGAACTCGCGCGAGAAACGCTTCCCGCTCATGCGACTGGTGCTCGATTGAATACCTTGAGCAACCAATGGCGAGGCACCGAGAACAGCCCCGATTGATATTGCTCGCTGAAGAAAACTGCGCCTGCTATTCATATTACTCCCTTCCAGCTAAATGCTTGCGAATGACCCCACAGGAGGGAATCAAAACGCGCATAAGTTGGCCATGAATCCGGGGTTGAGAAACAAACGAGAATGGAAAGGGCCTAAATACGGAGAGGCGCGGAGGCGGGCTGAGAGGATGTACTTGCTATCCCGCTGGCGCCGGGCGGGCGAACTGCGCCTGGGACCGTAAGAGCACTGCAGATCGGAGTCGCAATTAACGGCGAAGCAATAGGCAGATGGTGTGCAGGAACAGAAGCAATGGATGTCTGAATCGGTCCAGCCCACAGACAAGCGGCTATATGACAGCGCAGACGACGGTCCAGCAATTGATGATCACATGGTTGGATTGTGGCATGGGAGTCCGACTCTTGCGTGACCATGTGCATACGATTCATCTGATGCACATGTGGACCCTGGTGCGCGTGTGCCTTGCTGTGACAGAGCGTGACGTGATGCTCGATTGGGCGTTGGCAACACTCCGCACATACCGCAGATGCAATCGGCGCTGATAGCACTGAAAGCAGGGCGATTAGAGATGTTGCTATGCGCATCATTTTTGCCGTCCAGTATAAGCAATTCATTGGAAGTAGG
>JASIEN010000557.1 GCA_030045935.1 Candidatus Sulfotelmatobacter sp. | reverse complement strand
ATGGTGATGCGCTTGCCCATTTTCCAGGTGGGATGATTGAGCGCCTGTTCAATGGTGATGTTCTTGAAGTTTGGGCTCGGCGTATTCAAAAATGGCCCGCCGGAGGCGGTCAGCCAGATTCGCTCGACTTCCTCCATGCGCCCACCGCGCAGGCATTGATGGACGGCGTTGTGTTCGCTGTCGATCGGCAGCAGCGGTTTTCCCTGCTTGCGAGCCTCCGCCGTGATCAATTCGCCGGCGGCGACAAGACATTCTTTATTGGCAATGCCAACCGTTTTCCCGGCTCTCACCGCTTCGTAAGTGGCTTCGAGCCCGGCTACGCCTACGATGGCGCTGACCACAAAATCGCATTGCGGATGAGTCGCCACGCTTACCGTACCACGTGGGCCATGAACGACCTCGATGCCTGTGATTCCGGCTTGCTTCAGTCGTGCGCGCAGAATGTCGGCATCGCGCTCGGAAGCAATCGAGAGCATCTGTGGGCGCCATCGCTGGATCTGCTCGAATGCGGTCTCCAGGTTGTGGCCGGCAGCCAGCGCGACAATCTGAAAACGCTCGGGATAGGACTCGGCTACGCTCAGTGTGCTGCGTCCGATAGAGCCGGTCGAACCGAGGATGGAGATGCGGGTCACTGGGTCGAGACTTATTTTACGTTACCAGGGCCGCGACGGAGGGAAGATTACGATCGCGTAAAACCACATCACCGGAGTGGCAAACAGCAGCGCGTCGATGCGGTCGAGCATACCGCCGTGCCCGGGAAGAATTGTGCCAGAGTCTTTTGCTCCCGCTCCGCGTTTGATCAAAGACTCGATCAGATCGCCGAGTTGCGCTGCCACATTCAAAACGACCGTTAACAAGACTATCGGCCATAACTCAGGCCTTTCCAAACTGAATAGCCCATCACGACGGCTGATCAGTCCCACACGCAAAAGGAAAGAACTGATCTGAAGGGCATTGCTGAACAAAAGAATTCCCACTATTAAGCTGGCCGCCAGCGAAGCCGCAGCGCCCTCCCAGGTTTTCTTGGGGCTGATTCGCGGCGCCATCAAATGTCGCCCCACGGAACGGCCGACGAAATAAGCGAAAATGTCTCCCGCCCAAACGATGAGTAGAAGATAGAGCAGCCAGAACGCGCCTCCCCATTGCTCCCGTAATTGCACAAGCATGGCGAGTGGCAAGGCGATGTAGCCGAATGCAAACACCGAAGCTGATGCCGCTGAATATGCGCTGCGCATCTGCGTGCGCCGCATGGCAACGGTTGCGAAAAGAAAGGGAGCGAGAGCGGCGGCAAAGGTCGTCAGCAGTACAAACTTCAGGGCCGAAACTTGCGGAGTTTCAGCGGTTGCGCTCAACGCTAGCCAGATGAACAGCAGTCCCACAAAGATGTATGTGGGAGAGCGCAAAGGCTCAATACCGTATGATTCTGCGAGCTTGAGGAACTCCTGCACCGTGGCCAGCGCGATTGCTGCCGTTACCACGGCGACGACCGGAACCGGTGCGCGCAGTACGAGCAGCAAAACAATCGGAATCAGAACGACCGCGGTGGCGACGCGCTTGAGCAAGGGAAATGGGCCGGAACCAGGTGTCGGCGAAATCGCACAAACAATAACAGCAAAAACACAGAGGACATAGGGTAACAGAGAATTATCCCGTATTGCTCTGTACCCTCTGTGTTCTCAGATTTTACCGGGGTGTTTAGCCAACATCCTGGCCGACGAGTTCTTTGTATGCCACAGCGTGCCCGTCTCCATTCAGCCCGCCATAGCGCCGCTCACGTTTTTGATACTCGGCAATAGCCTCGATGAGGTGCACTCCCCGAAAATCGGGCCACAATGTGGGCGTCACGTAAATTTCGGCATAAGCCAACTGCCACAGCAGAAAATTGCTCAGCCGCATCTCGCCCGAAGTGCGCACGACCAGATCCGGATCGGGCAAATGCCGCGTATAAAGATGATCCGCGATCGCATCTTCATCGATCTGCAAATGCTGGATGCCACCATTCTGCGATGCGGCGCGAACCATGGAGCGGAATGCATCCACCAGCTCACTCCGTGCACTGTAGTTGAGAGCCAGAGTTAGTACCATTCCGCTGTTTTGTCCCGTCGCCTCGCGCGCCCACACCATGCGGTCCTGCACGTCGAGCGGCAGTTCGTGCTGGCGGCCGATATATTCCAGACGAATATTGTTCTCATTCAGCGTGGGAACTTCCCCTCGCAGATACCGGCTGAGCAGCCGCATTAGAAAATCGACTTCGCTCTTGGGCCGCTTCTTCCAGTTTTCTTCCGAAAATGCGTACAGTGTAAGCGCGTGCACGCCAATTCGCGCCGCCGTCTCAACCGTCGAGCGCACCGCCGCGACCCCGGCTCGGTGTCCGGCCACGCGCGGCATGTGCCGCCGCCGGGCCCAACGCCCGTTGCCGTCCATGATGATAGCGATATGCCTTGGGAGTTTTTCGGGGTCGAGATGGCGGTAGACTTCGGCTTCCTTGGCGCTCAGGCCAGCCGGAACTTTGTGCTGCAAAGTAGTCCCCTTCGCTAGAAGGCTAACACGGGCAGGAAGGGCGAGGCAATGCAGAGGCAGGCACTCGGCGCGGGAAGGAATGCGCACGAGTGTGCGGCGGCACTCTTGCCTGCGAAACCCTAGAAGCGAAACTTAGGCCGTCGCAGAGCGGGGATTTGTCGTGGCAATCCGAGGGAACCTAGAGTGCCATCGCTTACTTTGCCTCTTCCGGCACCACACCCAACTCCAGCTTTTCCGCATATCGCAACACGGTCAGCGTGCACCCGATGCCCGCGCTCACATCTGTCAGCAGCCGATGCAAATCATCCACTCCCGCCACCGGCTTGCCTTCGAGCGCCACAATAATGTCGCCGTCGCGCAAACCGGCCCGCTTTGCCGGACTGTTTTCCTCCACCGACAACACCAGCGCTCCAGTTTCCTTCGGCAAGTCGTAGAAGCGCACCACGCGGCGATGCAGCGGCACCGTTTGCCCCGAAATGCCAATATAGCTGCGGCGGATTCGTCCATCGCGCAGCAGGCGGCTGGCCACAAACTTCGCCGTGTTGATGCCGATGGCAAAGCAAATGCCCTGCGCCGGCAAAATCGTCGCCGTATTCACGCCCACGACTCGCCCGGCAGAATCGACCAGCGGGCCACCCGAATTCCCGGGATTCAGCGCGGCATCGGTCTGAATCACGTCGTCGATAAGCCGTCCGGAATATGACCGCAAAGAACGGCCCAGCGCGCTCACCACGCCCGCTGTCACCGTTGACTGGAATCCATAGGGGCTGCCCAGCGCAATCACAAGCTGGCCTACGCGAAGCTGCTGCGAATCGCCGAGCATCGCCGCCGTCAACGCCGGTTCCGATACCCGCGGCTCGTCGATGCGAACCACGGCTAAATCGCTGGCGGGATCGTCGCCGATCGCGCTTGCCGCCATGCGTCGGCCATCCGACAAAGTCACGAATATGCGCTTGGCATCGTGCACGACGTGGCTGTTGGTAAGAATCAGGCCCTCTGGACTGAATACAAATCCTGAGCCTCCGCCTTGGCGCTCGCGCGATTCGCCGGAACGCGTGCGGCCAGATTGATGCACCTCAATA
>JASIEN010000556.1 GCA_030045935.1 Candidatus Sulfotelmatobacter sp. | reverse complement strand
TTGTCAAGAGGAAAATCGTTACGGTACCTAGGAGATTTAAAAGCGGTCTTTTCCCTTGCGGCGCGGGCGGTTCAGCTCGTCCGAAAGTGACGGTCCGCCGCGGAAGACTCCGCGAGTTTCTTCGAGAAGCGCTTCATGTGCCATATCGAGAAACACCCGGTGCACCCGAGTATCGTCGGACAGCTCGGGATGAAATGTTGACGCCATTGCTCTTCCCTGCCGCACGACAACCGGGTCGGACCCTTCCATGGCAACGATCTCTACATCTTTGCCGACACGCTCGATCTTTGGTGCGCGAATGAAAACCATCTCCAGCGGCGAACCGCTGCCATTGAGTCCGGTTAAGAGTTTGCCTTCGCGAATCGAGCTGTCGAGCTGGCGTCCATAGGCATTGCGGCGAATGCGCATGTCGATCGCGCCCAAGCCCCGCTGTTTCGGATTCTCGACTTCGCTCGCCAGCAGGATTGCGCCGGCGCAGGTGCCGAAGGTCGGCTTGAGCCGCACAAACTGCTTAAGCTTTTCGAATCCTGTCTCGCCCAGCAGTTTTAGAAACGTTCCCGACTCGCCGCCCGGAATTACCAGCCCATCAATTTCATCAAGTTGCTGGGGTTTCTTGACAAGCACAACTTCGGCGCCCAGCTCTTCAAGCCGGCGACGATGGGCATCGAAATCGCCTTGCAAGGCCAGGACCCCGATCTTCATGTTCTCTTGAGAATCGTTCTCCTGTGTTGAGGCCGCCATGCCCGATTTTACTGGATGCGCCGGGGGCGAGGACGATTCGGAAGCTCGAGGGATCACTGTCCTGGTCACGGTCCCGTAGAGCCCTGGGAAACCTGTTGGATCACTTCCGAAAATGACTGCTGATCGCTTCAGCCTGCACGCGGGTCACAACCGCCGACAATGCCGCAGCGTCGGCTTGCCTTACCGCTTGCACGCTGCCGAAGTGTTCCAGCAGGCGACGCGTGGTGCGCTCGCCCACACCAGGAATCTCGAGCAGTTCGGTCGAGCGGTCGCGCATCTGCCTCCGCTTGCGATGAAAAGTAACGGCGAAGCGGTGAGCCTCGTCGCGGATTTGTTGAATCAGGTGCAGCACCGGCGAGTGGTGGTCGAGCGCGATGGGGTCTTTTTCCTGCCCGTAGATGTAGAGAATTTCCTCACGCTTGGCGATGGCAGCCAGCGGCTGGTTGATGATTTCCAGCGACTCGAGCGCCTCGGCTGCCGCGTGAAGTTGGCCGAGGCCACCGTCAATCAGCACGAGACTTGGCATCGGCTTGTTTTCCTGCTGCACGCGCTTATAGCGGCGTGTGACCACTTCGCGCATGGAGGCGAAATCGTCGACACCTTGCACGCCGCGGATAATGAACTTGCGGTAGTCTGACTTCTTCATCTTGCCGTCTTCCCACACGACCATCGACGCAACGGTTTCTGCCCCCTGAATGTGCGAGATGTCGAAGCACTCGATGCGCTTGGGCAGATCGGGCAGGCTCAGCGTTTCCTGCAATTCTTCTTGAATTTTGCGCGCCGTCGGTTTCAGCACGCGGAAGCGCTGATCGTAGGACTGCTTGGCGTTGTTGCCTGCGAGGTCGATTAGCGAGCGCTTATCGCCGCGCAGAGGAATGATGATGTGAACCCGCATGGGACGGGCGCTCTTGCCCGCCTCCTGGTCAGCAAGCAGGTCTTCAAGTTCTTCACGGTCTTCGAAATCGACGGGAACGTAAAGATTACGCGGAACGTAGGGCTGGCCAATGTAGAGCTGTTTGAGCAGTGTAGAGAAGAATGGGCCGGGATGAAATTCTTCGTTGTCCTGCTTTGTTTTGTCATCCTGAAGCCCGCGTTCTTTGCGTGCCGAAGGATTTATGGAGTTGTTGAGAGCGTCGGTGCGGTCGACCCTCCCGATATCGTCCGCCAGATGCATAGATCCTTCGCTTCGCTCAGGATGACGAATGGAGGGAGACGAGTCTGCTTCAACGACATCCGTCCCAGCGAACTCCGGCAAATCCTCCCAGAAGAATTCTCTGCGGTCGACCATCTTCCCGCCGCGCATGTGAAACAGATTCACCGCCAGCATGCCATTTTCGTAGTGATAGCCGAAGACGTCGGCGTCGTCGCCCTCAGCGGCGGCGATGCGCTGGCGCTCCTGCAATTGCTCGACCGTAGAAATCAGGTCGCGATAGCGGGCGGCGCGCTCGTATTCCTGAGCGGCGGCGGCCAGTTCCATGCGCTGACGCAACGACTTGCTTAAATCCGTCGGGCGGCCTTCGAGAAACAATTTCACATCGCGCACTGCTTCCTGATAAGCCTCCGGTGTGGTCAGGTCCTTCACGCAAGGCCCAAGGCAGCGCTTGATGTAGTACTGCAAACACGGCCGCGGATGAAAGCGCGTGAGATCTACCTTGCACGAAGGAATCAGAAAATTGCGATGGATTAAATCGACAATGCGGTACGCTAGATTGGCAGGAAAGTACGGTCCATAGTAGGCGCTGCCATCTTTGCGCAGGCGGCGGGTGACATAAACCCGCGGCCAGCGCTCGCCGAGAGTCAGCTTGACGTAAGGATACGTCTTATCGTCGCGCAGCAGAATGTTGAAGCGTGGCTTGCGTTGCTTGATGAGATTGTTTTCGAGCGCCAGCGCTTCTTTGTTATTAGCGACAACAATATAGTCGACATCGACTGCCTCGCGGACGAGCGTGCCGGTTTTCGCGTCCTCCCAGCGGCCTTCGTGGAAGTAACTGGCGACGCGGTTGCGCAGGTTCTTCGCCTTGCCAACATAGATGACTTCACCCTCGGCGTTCTTGTAGAGATACACGCCGGGCTCGGTCGGGATGGAACGAATTTTCTGGAGGAGTTCCACTGGGACTTTCTTATTTTATTCGATGTTCGCGATCGGCCGAGTAGCCGGGCATCGCCCTGCTTCGTGCTAAGCTGAAAACGGTTGCGCAAGTAAACGCCAAGCTTCGCTCCGCCATATAAATTTTCCATTCTTTCATGTTGGCTTTGCGTTGCCTGGCCTGCCACGGGTTCTCGGCGATGTTCAGGATTGCTACCGCAACCTATTGAAAATGTATATACTTAGCATAAGGAACCTCCTGTATGGAAAGGTGGCATCTGCCGTGCACAAGTACTACTGGAGTTGGAAGCACTGCACTTTTCCCGGGTTCTTGAAAGACCAGGTTTTCAAGCAAATTGCGCCGCGCGCGGCAACCAAGGCGCGCTGAGATGAGAAATCAAGGAGATTGCAAGAATATGACCCGCTCTTCGTTAGCGATTTTCCTAGCAACCAGCATGGTAGCCACCGTCGGCTGCACCAGCAAGAACTACGTTAAGCAACAGACCACCCCGCTCATTAATAAGACCAATGAGCTCGACGATATGACGGCGAAGAACAGCCGCGACATTAAAGACGTCGATGCCCGGGCGCAGGCTGGCATTCAGGCGGTGAACCAGAAGACTGCGAATGTCGAACAGAAGGCCCAGGCCGCGAACCAGAACGCCACGTCGGCGCAGCAAGTGGCGGATGCGGCCAACAACCGGGTCAGCATTCTGACCAACACCGTCGCCAATCTGGACAACTACCACGCTGTGGCTGAGACCTCGGTCAAGTTTGGTTTTGACAAGGACAACCTGACATCTCAAGCCAAGCAGGCGCTGGATGAACTCGCCGGCAAGATTGCCGACACCAAGGGTTACATTATCGCCCTAGAAGGCGGAACTGATTCTGTCGGATCGGAGGATTACAATTACGATTTGAGCCAGCGCCGCGCCGATTCTGTAATCCAATATCTGGCGTCAAAATATAATGTGCCCGCGCACAAGATTTATGTGATCGGGCTGGGCAAAGACAAGCCGGTCGAGTCGAACAAGACCAGAGAGGGGCGTGCTGACAATCGCCGTGTTGACGTCCGCCTGATGACGAACACGGTGGGTGGCACTAATCAGCCTGCTCCTCCAGCGACGACAGGACAGAATAATCCCTCATCCATGTAGACGAACATTTCTTGGCACCCTCCCCGAAGGACTCGCCAATGGCCGCTCGAAATGAGCGGCCTTTTTTATTGATGGACGTTTGATCAACCATAAAGCGCCACGAAGGCACACGAAAGAAGAACAACGGTCTCATCGTCGATCTTTGTAGTGGCTGTAAAATATCGCTATGCGTTGCCGCCAGAACTTGTGCTTGGTTCTAACCCTGTCTTCCGTGATCTGGGCGCAACAGGGGCAATCCCCGTCATCCACCTCATCGCCGCCATCCGCACCGACTCCGT
>JASIEN010000555.1 GCA_030045935.1 Candidatus Sulfotelmatobacter sp. | reverse complement strand
AGCCGGCAAACACTCTCTCGTCCACGCTTGGTCTTGATCACAATCTGTGCCCGCACCAGGTAGGCAATATGTTTTGAAATCATCTGCTGCGAGAGTGCAAACGGCTCCGTCAATCGATGCACCGAGGCAGGCCCATGGGAGAGCCGCTCGATCATCGCCCGGCGGGTTGGATCAGACAAAGCCGCAAATGTTGTGCCGAGGCGATCCACAACCATATGGTAGTGGATTGTCTATAGATGTCAAGTGTGAATTTCGCGATTCCTGATTTCTGAACCCTGACTCATTAATCTGACGATGAAAGTGCGTGCCGCAGACTGCGCAGGAGCGCGATCCGCCACGGTTGTGGCGCTGGCATCAGCGGCCGGAGGAATGCGGATTGCGTCTGGAACCTGTTCTCGATGCGCCACCGGCTTGTCGGGCAATTGATCTGTGCAGTTGACTCTCTAGCGACTTTCGCGACGAGTGGTAAATCGCCAATGCGCTCACCGGCACCGGCTTGTACCGATAAGTCGACCAGTGTGGATCGATTCGAAGACACTCTGGATAAACGAGCAAACGGGAAAGTTTGTGAAGCTGGCTATCACGTGTAAGGCGCGAGGAATAGTAGTTCGCGTGATGGCGCGGTGAACTGAAACCCTGCTCGCTTGGCGCGTTGTCGGCCGCTGCCCCGAACTCAGGAAATGATCAGCCAACCTGCGAGCCATGAACCGCAATCGGCGCCACGTCCGGTGTGACTATTTGTTCAGCCCTCTCGAAGCGGACGCGCCGGCCTGGGGCCTGCAAAATTCCTGCTGCGCCAATCAAAAAACTGATTCCCAATCAGTCGGTTTTAGCCTTAACGGCACGCACCTGGGCCCTGCAAAACTGCATGCCACTCATTCCAAAGACGAAAAGGCGTCCTGAGAGTGGATTTAGGATTCTAAGCAACTTGTTTATTTTGAATAACATGGCGGAGAGAGTGGGATTCGAACCCACGTTACCCTTTCGAGTAAACACGCTTTCCAAGCGTGCGCCTTCAGCCACTCGGCCATCTCTCCGGCGAACTTTGGGGGTGGGCCAACACCTCGTCCTGCGGTGCATTATGCCGATCATTGCAACTGCACCGAAAGCGGCTTGCACTCATTTTATGGTCGGCATGAGAACAGTGCAAATGACACCCACAGATTTGAGTTATTGCCACGGTTGCAATTATGCATATGCTGACATGCGGCTTCGATACAAAGATGCGGTGGTATGGGTTCCTCAGTTGTATGGAGTTCCTTGAGGGGAGAACTTACGAGGGCTTTTTCGGCGAGGAGCTTGAGGTTTCGCCATTTGAGGGTGTTGCAGGCGAGTGCACAGATACGGCGCCTGCAGCTGCAATGGCTGCGGCAGCGTTGGGAGCGTGCGGGGCCGAGTCTGCAGGCATCGGTGGCGGTTTTACTCCATCGACCACGTGGTGACTCAAGCAATACAACGCAAGCTCCAGACGATCGGCCACCCCTAATTTGTCGTACACCTTGCGTAGATAATTCTTCACGACTTGCTCCGTCGTGCCTACGCGAGCGGCGATTTCCTTGTTCTTCATCCCCTGGGTAACGCAGGAAACAATCAGCGCTTCTTTGGGCGTGAGCTGCACCTTGGGACGTGCTCCAGAGGGGCGTAAATTATGTCCACGAAAGGCTTCCATCACCCAATGCACGGCCTGACTTTCCAGCCAGGGCTCACCGGCCGCTACTTTGCGCAGGCATTCAAGCATCAGCTCGGGCTCGACCTCGCGCGAGACGATGCCGTGCGCTCCGCGGCGAAAAAGTTCAAGCGTAAGTTGCTCGTCGGCAGTGGGCGTGACTACGACAATCCTGAGTTGCGGCGCCTGCCGCAGAAGCTCCGCCACCGCCTCCACCGGATTGGGCGTAAGCGCCGATTCGAAAATCAGTACATCGGCGGAAAACTTCATCACAGCGGACTGTGTTTGCGGGAGCGTTTCCGCCTGGCCCACAACCCGGATGTCATCCTCCAGCGCGAACACCTTCCGTAATCCCGCTCGAAAAATAGCCTGGGTATCGGCAAGAATCACGCGGATGAATTGGCCCGTGCCGTTGCTTCCGTGAAGCCCGTGATTTTCTGCCATACCCAGCGAAGTGCTCGCCATGGATTCCCTTATCTATGCCCGCTCGAATCTATGCCCGCTCGAAATGATACTCGTCGATCACGACACCAACCCCGCGGCGTCCACGATCGTCAAAGCTGCGCACGACTCGGCCACGGCAATCAATTTGTATGTCTCGTCTCGAACCGATGACCTCGCCCGGAAGCAGAATCGTGAAGTCCACCATTGAACCAACAGGTACGTCACGGTCCATCGCGAACAGCACTCCATTCGCGGAAATATTCTGCGTCTCGGCAGGGCACGCCCCAACTTGCGATTTCACTTCTACCGGCAGATGCAAGGGAAAACGCGGAGCACTCTGCATTTCGGCATAGTGCCGCCACGCAGTTTGTGCCTGCGACTCCATCATCGCCTGCTGGTCATCGTGGTCGTCCACTGTCGCAATAACCCTCTTTCCAGAACGCTGCGGTGTCAAGCGCATCCAGATTTCTGCGCAACTTATGGGCAGCGTACACCCGCGAACCAAGCCTGCAAAGTTACTGAAGTCATGGAACAAGCGGTTCTAACTGCTTTTAGATGAATGAATTAGACGGAATTTACGAGGGAAAAACAGGGTAGTATCCCGAGGGATTCCGGCCACCACGGCTTCCCAATGGCTGAATGCCGGACTTACCGCTAAAACTTTGTCACTTCCGTGAAGTTGAAATCGCGCACCTTCATAGCGGGCACGACCATGTCGAACGATTCTTCACCGCTGGCGCGCACCGCCGTATTCATCGCCTCAACATTCGACAGCATCTGGATGAGGCTTTCGTTGAAGCGAAAATTTCTCACGCCGCCGCGCACGCGTCCGTTCTCAACCAGAAATGTTCCGTCGCGCGTCATGCCGGTAACAATTTTTTCATACGGATCGACCTCACGGATATACCAAAGCCGCGTCACCAAAATCCCTCGCTCGGTCGAGGCAATCATTTCCTCCAATGTCTGGGGATTTTCGGGTGAAGCGAAGACAATGTTGACCGGCATTTCTCCGATCTCATTTGGAAGCGGAAATCCATGGCCGGTGGCCTCGATCGGGCCAACTTTATCTTTGTACTCAGAACGTCCCATCCGTGCGGCGGTTGCGCGCGCGTAGACAACGCGCCTGACGATTCCGTTCTCGACCAATGCCACGCGCTTGCGCGTCATGCCCTC
>JASIEN010000554.1 GCA_030045935.1 Candidatus Sulfotelmatobacter sp. | reverse complement strand
CAGATACCAGATCACAAAACCGCCAAAGGAAAATGCATTGAATAATGGCCCCGGAAGCTGGTTCGTGCGAATGAAATCGCAGGCCCTCACGGGATGAACGCGGCCCACCTGGTTCATCAGATCATTGTCGCCGGGCAAGCGGATAACCGCCACCAGGAACGTCATCAGAACCAGCATCACAATTGCCGGTTCTTCCCACCTACGCCGCTGGCGGTTCGCTTGAGGATCATCTCCATGTTGTCCATCTATCACAGCGTCGGCGATGACAGCAACGGCTGGAAGAGCTACGCACCACACGTCTCGTTGTACGCGAAATGTCAGCATCGAAAAAACAACCATCACACCGATCTTGAATAAATCTCGCGAGCGCCGCCGCCCAAGCGCAAAAAAGGCCGCCATAACAAGCAGCAGAAGCACAAAATTCTGCGGAGACCGGAAAGGCATAGATCCCATATCCGCAAAATTCTCGAACCACACTTTGCTGTACGCACCTTGGAACGCAGTGCGGTAGAACTGAAGCGGGCTGGGCGAAAACGAATAAGGTGTGAACAGCGTTGCGACTACCGAAACACCAGCAATCGTCCCTACCTTCGCCAAAGAGTGCGTTGATGCCAGGCGCAAGCTTGCGCCGGAAAGGTGCAACCAAGATTCCGCAACCTCGGCCGCCACGAACAGCCCCAGCAATAGCAAGCCCACCAAGAATTGCTCATCCATGTTGGCCCAAAGCAAGAAGAGAATTGGCAACCAATACAGAGAATGCACATCGTTGCGCCGTCGGCTTTCCAGTAAGAGAAAAAGCTCAATGGCAAAGAACAGGATCGACAAAACCGAGGGAAGCAGTGGCAAATCGGCAATTGCGTACTGTGCAAGGGCAGACAGGAAAATGGCATACCAGAAGCCTCCACTCCTGCCACGCGCCAGAAGAAAGGTCAGCACAGCGAGCGCCACTTCGAAAACCATCAGCAGCGCGGGCAACGCTCTTAACCGCAGCAGCTTGTAGGCGGCAGCCGTCAACAGGTCGAATCCCCAATCGCAATCCAACCATGGCTTATCAGGGTACTGAGAAAACAAACCCTGCCGCGGAAAAGCGTGCTTCTGCAGGATCCACAGGCCGGTGCGCAAGTGCCACCAGATGGTGCCATTCATGAGAGCCGTGAGGTGAAAAGACTCATAAACCCCGGCGATCGTGAGGAGCAACACTAACGCGGCAATCCGTCCGGCAGCGCCGGCAAACACACCGCCGTGCGGGCGTACAGGAACTTTGGCCGCAACCTCTTCAGTCGACATACAGGTGCCTCACGCTTCACAGTTTTGCACTTGTTCGCAGCTTCCGCGCAACAACCCACTAGCCTCAGTGCTTGCTTGGGAGGGGTGATTTGACGCTTGCAGGCGTTACAGTACCGTCGGAATTGTGACTGTAATTGTGGCAGGTCAGAGTACACGTATTGGTGCCACGATTGTAGGAAATGGCAGAACGGAAATATCCGCCAGAACCGGAACTGGCGTTCTCGGCCACGACCTTCAAATCGAAGTTGACCATGCGTTCGCCGGTGCCGTTCGACGAATTTGCTCCCATGCCGTGCGCGGTATGACAGGCCGAGCAGGAGAAACCCGCATTAATGTGCAGCGCATGCCTGCTGAAACTGGCATTCGCCATGATGTTCGACAGGTCGTGGCACTTCGCGCATAGAGAGTAGGGTCCCCCTGAGGCCGGATCGGTAATCGCGGGCAGAAGATTCTGAATTGTGCTTCCCGGACCCCCCGCGGGAGGCAATCCTGCCGCGACCTGGCTGAACTCGTAGCGCCGCTCCAGAATGTGCGCGAACTGCGAGCCATGCGGCCCGTTCGGTCCCGTGCCCCCAGATTCGCGATTGTCGTCGCTGTTGTGGCAGTCGGTGCAAAGAATGCGCCCGGTAATCGGCCGGCCGGGCGTGTGGCCGTCGAGGTTCAACATGAACTTTCGCAGGCTGGGTTGGGGCAGGGCGCTTTTGCTCTCCTCCATCACTGGGTGGCTGGATCTGGCGGATAGACCGAACTGGGCGATCACGTTTAACGCATCTCCTCCGCTGCTCGTGCGCAACGGCGCGTAGCCATACACGGGTAAGACCTGCTTGCCCGCGCTCGTCCCGTGGCAGCGCAGGCAGTTTTCGTATTGGTTGAGGGCCGGATCCACCTCACTCACGCCATCGGACGCGCTCACGCCCAGCACTCCATTCTGCGACGGCCGAATGGCAGTCGAAGCAAACGTCCCCGTTTGTTGCGCCGCATGAGGATTGTGGCAATCCGCGCAGGTGGCATGCCGGTCGTTATTCAGCACCACGCTTTCCTGGGAACTATGCACGTTCTTTCCCGAGGGAAATGGATGCCCGCACGCCTTGGAAAACTCGGCATAAATATTCGGAATCGCCGGAGAAAGATTCGATCCTCCGTTGTGACAACCTACGCAATCCTGCGTAGACGCATCCATGTTTGGAATTGCTGGCTGGGGTCCCTCAAGCAAATCGGGCCCACCCGGTGCATTGTGCGATGTGTGGCAGGATATGCACGCATTCTCTTTGACCACGCCGTACGGCCCTATGCCCTTCGCATTTTTTGAGACTTTGTGCACCGCCGTGGCGTGAATGCTCTGTCGCCACTCTGTGAATGGATTGTATTGGCTGGAGTCGTGGGCAGGCATTGTGCTCGTGCCTGCCGGAAGCGCCGTTGCCTTGGCCGTATTCGCAATCGCCGTGCGCAGCGCCGTGCACTGCCCCGGCTGGCTCACGTGGCAGGCCAGGCACATTGCCGAGTTCGCGTTGTTCATCACCAGAAAGTCGCCCTGCACAGGATCGATAAACTGGACATGCGGATTATGGCAGCTATTGCACTGCACGTTGCCCTGAATCAACGGCACCGCGGGATTGCCCGTCGCCCCGCTGCACAAGCTCGCCAGCAGATTGTCGTTCGAGCAATTCAGCGGCAACTGAAAATTGAAGGGATGCATCGCCTGCAAGGTACCTTGGAAAAGATCGGAGGGATTCATCGCGCCGCTCATCTTCAAGCCGGCGTAGGGCACATTCGTTCCCGGCGCGACGGTGCCATCATGGCAGCTCAGACAGAGATTGCCCTCTGACCCAAGCGTGGGCTCGAGCACGGTGTTCACCATCGAGGGATTGGAATAAAGAATGTAGTTCGTCTCCGTTGACAGTTTCTGACTCCACAATGGCGTCATCGGCAGAGAGGAAGTCTGGACTCCAGAGTGCGGCGCATGGCAATACTGGCAGGCGGGCAGCGGTCCGCTCACCGGTCCGGGGGTGCCCGGTCCCAAGTTATGAATGCCAAGCACATCTTCCGTCGGTGTCGATTGCGCCCCCAATACAGCCGCCGTGCTCAACAGCAACGCGCAAGCCAGGAAAAGACTCCTCATTGGCCCGCTCCTCGCGCCTGTTTTGGCAACCCGTAATAATGAAACACCTGCACCCGCCGATTAAATGAATCGACCACGTAGACCCGATCGTCATGGTCGATAAACACCCCCGCCGGCAGTTGAAACTCGCCCAGCCCCACACCTCGTTTTCCGAAGTAGTAAAGCAGCCGGCCTTCGCGGTCGAACACCTGCACCATTCCTGAAAGCCCATCCACCACGTACAGGTGATTCTCCGAATCCACCGCCACGCCCTTGGGACGAAACATCTGACCCGGCGCATCGCCAATCTGCCCCATCATTCCTTCCGGATCGCCTTTGCGGCCAAACCACTGCACCCGGAAGTTCATGGCGTCCACTACCAGCAGATTCTCTCCATCCAGGTGCAGTTCGGTCGGATAGTAAAACTCGCCCTTCCCGCCGCCATGCTTGCCGATCACCTGCATCACATGGCCTTGCATATCGAGCATGTAGATCTGATCGCGCAGTGTGTCGGTCACATAAATCCGCTGCTGCGCCGAATCGATCGCAATTCCCGTCGGCCGCTTGAAATATCCCTCGCCGCCCTTCAAGCTCCCCAGCGCGTGCCTGAATTTCCCGTTCCCATCGAAAACAAAAATCTTCCCCGACTCCGAATCCGTCACATAAATATTGTCCTGCGCGTCCAGCGCCACACATTGCGGTGCCAGCATCGCGTCTCTTCCTTCCCAGCGAGCGATAAACTTGTATTTGGGGTGCTCGAAGTCGAAGATGTGCACTCCCGCCGCGCCCGGATCGGTCACAATTGCCCGGCCGTGGGAATCCACCGCAATGCTGTAGGGACGCATCATCGTCCGGTAATCCGGCTCGCCCGCCACAACGTTCAACACGCGTGTCCAGAATTTTGGCTTGCCCAGGACTTCTTTTTCGGAACTGAAAGCGCTCTCGAAGCTCAGCTTGCGCCCGCCCTCGAGCAGCAGATCGGGAGGCCCCGGCACACTGGCAGGATCGGTCTTTTTAGCGGCCCACGCGGGGGTCAGTAGCAGAAGGACGAAGCAGGCAATTCCCCGCCCCGCCCTCATTTCGCGGGCTAGAATGCTTTGAACCATCGGGAGACCCCAACCGAAAACGAGGTTAGCATACTCGGCGGCTGCATCGGCAGCCCCGAATTGAAGATGCCCTGGTCAAACCTCGTGTATCCCGCCTGGAATAGCAGCTTTCTGTAGTCGTATCCAAGAAAGCCGTAATAATTGGTAAATCCGCTGTTCGAGAGCGTTGTGGGGCCGCTGGTATTGGCCAGCGACCTCGACCACGACGTCTTGATGATCAGGTTCCTCAGCGGGGTAACGGTAAAAGCGGCGCCGTAACTCTCGCCGCTGTAAAGAGTAGAGGAGCCGGGCGCCAGCAACGTCGTTGGCACCGTCGTGGGCACCAGCCCGGCCGTCGTCAAAATCGCTACCCCGCTTGACTTCGCGTAAGTCCCCGAGATCGAGGCTTTGGCCGAGCCGGCGATGACTGTGAAGCTCTGACCATGACTGTTGTCCCCGGAGATTTGCTCAAAGCCGCTACGGAGCACGTTGGCCACAACACCCACCCTCACAGTCGAAGTGATCTGGCGCCGCACTGAGCCGCCATAATTCAACGTCGAGGTCGTGTACAGTCCATATAACGTTTGCGTATCCTGGTTGTAGTCAAAGAAGCCATTCAACTCCCACCTGCCCACGGCACGGTTGTAGGTCGCATTGCCGATAACTCCCAGCCGGCTGTTTCCCGCTTCGGTAGCGTTATCGAACAGCCCGCCATAAAACGTCAGGCCTTTCAGCCTGTGCATGAAGTTGTAATTGATAGTTCCCCCCACCCGCGTCACCCCATAACTCTGTCCATCGATGAACTGCTGCGTGCGGCCCACGTAACCGCCCACAAGGAACTTATATACGCTGACAAAAGTGCTTGCCTCTATATCGAGCGATCGCACTATGGGCGTGCCCAGGTTGATTAGCGGTACCTGCCCGCTGGTCACCAGTTGCTGCTCAATGCTGCCGGTCACGTTATCGGTGTAAGTCGTCGTCACTGCCACCGGCGCCTTGGGGAACGACAGGTTCACGGCGCCCATGAACGTGTCCGTGGTTCCGTTATTTATATTGCCCTCCGTGTCCTCGTCGCTGTAGACATCCCGGTTCACGCTCATCGACACGTGGCTGGTTCGGTAGGGAATCGGGCCCTGCACCTGGAATCGGTATTGGTTCGACGAGCCGTGCGACGACTCTGTCACTGTTTCTCCAGTTATCAGATCTTCCACCCCGTTCAGGTCCACCTGGTCGGTCAGATGGACAAACCCTGCCGCCAACTGAAACCCGCGGAAGTTGTAAGTGGTTCCGAGATTGAAGTCGCGCACTGTGGTGTCCGTCGAGCCGGTGCTGCCCAGCAACTCGCTTGAGCCTCCCGTGTCGTTGTAGCTCACCGACAAAGTCGGCAGTCCCGGCAGCAGCGCGCTCCATCCCGCGCCGATTCCGTGGTTGTTTTGCCTCGTATTCAATCCGGTCACGCCCGGAATGCCGAAGTTTCCTGTTTCGTTCCAGTTCTGGTTGAAGGTAACAAATCCCGGAAACTCCCCGCCCTTAAAAATATTGGCCGTGCCCGTATAGCCGCTGGCATCGGTGACCGATTGCAGGTCCGAGTTGTTCTGCGAGCGCCCCCAATAGGGAAGCACGCTGAAGGAAAGGAAGTTGGGATTGTAATAACTCCCGTTGATGACGCCTTTTCCGCCGCCCCCAAAAGAGTGATTGTCGGTTCCGTTGATGTTCCCGTAGGAATCGCTATACAGGGCTTGCAGCTCCCCGTTCGCAGTGGCATGCAGGTCGCCCACGCTGACCTGCGCCTCAGCCCCGCAGCCCAGCGCCAGCGCCCACAGCAGCGCCGCTCCCGCCAGCCTCCGAGTTTTACGTCCCCCTCCCACGC
>JASIEN010000553.1 GCA_030045935.1 Candidatus Sulfotelmatobacter sp. | reverse complement strand
AGCCGAAGGAGTCACCGTTCACCGTAGAACGCAAGCAAGCCCATACTTCACTCATTGTGCGCGTAATTCCCGGGCCGGGATTGGATTGTTGGCAGGATGATCAGCAGCGAACTGCGCTGCTCAAGCTTTATGACCGCGATCTGGGCATGGTGGTGGATGAGCGCGCTTTGGTTTCACTGTATGGCCTTACGCGCGGCGAAGCCAGTTTGGCCGCAAAACTGGTGCAAGGTAAATCCATCGATGATGCGGCCGCCGACTTGTTTATCAGCCCTCATACCGCAAGAACTCACCTCAAGCGAATTTTCATGAAGACCGATACTCACCGGCAGCCGGAACTGGTTGTGCGGATGTTGCTGACGGTCCTGTAGGCGCCGGCCAGCGGATAACTTTCTGAGCATTTCATGCTTCTTCAGATCCCACTAGGTCTGGATTCCCTACACAAAGTATTGGCCGCCTGTCGGCGCTAACGTTCGCAGGGAGGGATTTCTTCGCCGCTAAGAAATCCGCCATTGGGTGCGCGACGAATACCTCATTTGGGGGATTACAGCAAGATGCCCACTCACGCAGAGTACCATGCGAGGAGGAACATCTCTATGCAATGCCCCGTGCCCTTTGCCTTGGGATCGTTCGCAAAAAAAATCGCAGGCATCGCCGTGGTTACGGTTGTATTTGCAACCGCGGCTCTAGCCCACTCTACAACCGGAACCTGCCTGGCAAACACCCTTTGCATTGACAACGGCGCTGGCTCGGCAACCAGCGGCGTGGGAAAAGCCTTCGCCGGCCTTACCTTGAACACTTCACCTGTTACTCTGGTCTCGGGTGGTCCATCTGGCGGCTATTTGGCTGGAAAGGATCTTGGCAACGTCAGCTTTACCACTGGAGGACTTACCTCCGGAACGTTAGGCGGTGGCGGAACGTTCGGAGCAGGATCGATCACGATCACGCTAACCACGCCGTATAGTGGTTTTACGGGCGTTTTGTTTACCGGCACATTCGGAAGCGCAACATCGGGCATTTCATGGATCGCCAACGGCAAGGCTGGGAGCAATTATCAGTACGAGTTGGTAGGCCCAGTGAGCGGCACGTTCGAAGGCGGGATTACGGTGTCCGGGGAGACAGCCCAGTTCTTTTTCAACAGCAAGAAGCCGTTTGATGGCGGAACGATTTCCCTTTCGAGCGGCAGCACGACGCTTGTTACCCCTGAGCCGACAGTATTGGGACTGATGGGAATAGGGATGGTCGGCATTGCGTTCGTTGCAAAACTCAAAGCGAGAGGCGCCAAAACACGGTCAATGCGCACGGCTGCGAAACTCGTAGAAGGTCTCATATAAAAGACAACCTGAAGTTACACTGGGGCCAAGTCCGCGGCCTTAAGGGGGCGGAAGATTTGTCGCGAAAGGGGCAAGTCTTCTTAGGTTGGCAAGAGCTGGGAAGTGCGCCATCCAAGGATTGCTCGCTGCCCGGTCAGCAGGACTATCAACAGGGAATTTGGAGGCGTTATGCAGAGTTGGGTGGTTCAGGACAACGAATACACGGGTGATGTGAAACTCCGCTCGCAGCTGCGCCATAGCTTTTACAGCTATTCCCTGTGGCGGGCCAAAACGGGCGAACACCTTTTTGATGGGGTGGCTGGAGATCTCTCCGAGGCTGTCGACTCGTTGCGTGCGCACATGCGTTATCTGGCTGCCGGCGAAGGAAGTTTAACCCTGGCTTAGGAGCACTAAAGCTCGATGAAAGCCTCCCGAATTATAGAAACGGCTCCGGAGTGTGAAGGGGCTGCAAGTAGGACCGAGCAGTTTGAAGTTGTCGATCTTGGGCCTTTTGACCATAACCGGAACAATGTGCATGCCGTGAACGATTCGGCGCAGTGTGCGGGCGTATGCCTCAACTCAGAGACGGGGCGGATCGAGGCCTTCCGCCAGGAAAACGGTGTGCGCGACATGTTGGGAACGTTGGGTGGGTCGTTCAGTGTTGCCCGTGATCTCAATAACAAAGGTGAAGTCGTGGGAGGATCGTTGACTGAGGGTGACGAGAACTTTCACGCCTTCCTCTATCGCGACAATCATTTATATGACCTGAACCATCTGGTCGAGCCGGGAACCGGATGGGAGGTTCTCCAAGCTGTCTGCATTAACAACCATGGCGAAATTATTGCGATTGGATCACACACTGGCGAGGATCATATTGTGATGCTCCGGCCCCGGGCGACTCAATCTGCCAGCGCGGAGAAGAGGCGTAGGGAATTAGAGTGGCCAGAATCCACGAAGCACTAAGAAAAGCTGAAGAGTTGAGAGCGGCGGCCTAGGAATACCCGTCGCAGCAGGTTGACAATTTGGGGGAGGGCTCCGCCCAATTCCAAGATAGCTCCGCTCTTCTATACCGGGCGGTAGTGGCCAGCGCAACCTCCGACGCAGATAAGGGTTAGGTGTCTATATCCAGTCGTCGATCTAACCGTTTTCACGCGTGCCCATTTATTCCATGCTTCCTGAAGCACACGGCCTGTCTCTTGTCCGCAACTCCAAGTAGCCAATCTTGATCTCTGTGATCTCTGTGCCGGCGTGACGCTTTACGCCCGGAATCCTTTTTCAATTGAATACTCACGAGGGTAAAGGTTTCAGAAGCTCCAAAAGCCGACTCTGCAGTTCACACCTGTATCAGCAAACTGCAAACGCTAAAATGCAAATGCTGCAAGGCAAATCCTCCCGTGCATGCCGAGAGACAAGCCCTAAGTCCAGGGTCCGGTTCGGTCTGGTACCTTGATACTATATCCAGATACGACTTCGGCGACGCATCGCGCACGGTTTCGTTTCGATCAGGTTTGCGTTGCGTTTCCATCTACAGCAAGATGAAGCTTTCCGTCGTCATGCCGGTGTACAACGAGCGCAGCACGTTGTGCCAGGTTGTGGAACGAGTGCTGGCGGTTCCGCTTGAAATTGAATTGATTTGCATCGACGATGGATCGACCGATGGCTCGCGCGATATCCTGGCCCAGCTGCAGGCGAAGCACTCGCAGATGCGCTTTCTGCTGCAACCGAAAAACATGGGCAAGGGTGCGGCACTTCATCGCGGTATAGCGGAAGCTACCGGAGATTTCCTGATTATTCAAGACGCGGACCTGGAGTATGACCCCTCCGACTACAACGTCCTCTTGGAACCGCTGATGGAGGGTCGCGCCGATGTCGTGTACGGATCGCGCTTTCTTTCGGGGCGGCCGCATCGTGTGCTTTATTTCTGGCACTCAGTGGGC
>JASIEN010000552.1 GCA_030045935.1 Candidatus Sulfotelmatobacter sp. | reverse complement strand
CAACGGAGTAATCTGGTTAGCCCTCCGCATTCAGAGACGCCCGCGCCGCTTTACATCGCTGAATAACCCGCGTCGGCCTCTTCGCCACTAAAGCACAGGCGTTGCCGATTCTATCTTCCGAACAGCACCGTCACACGCGTGCCGCTCGCGACATGCGCTCCAGGGGGAGGACTCTGCTGCCGCGCCACTCCGCTGCCGACGGCTTCTACTTCCAAGCCTGCGTCTTGAGCGGCTTCAATCGCCGCCCTCAATGTCTTGCCAGCAAATGATGGCACAACTATGCCGCCCTGTTCGACATCGAGGACGACCGTACCAGTCATCGGTGTCGAGGGTTGTTGAACAACTGATACAGGCGCTCCCGATTGAGTTTGGACGGAAGAGTTCGGAACCGGCTCATTCTGCCGCAGCGCCGCTTGAACGAGAGGTCCCACCGTGGCGCCGCTCGCAGGTAGGGACACCCCATTCGCAGGCAGGCCCGCCCTGAGCGAAGTCGAAGGGAGTGCCCGCGCCACACTGGAGCTGGCTGTTTCAGACGAATTGGTCATATCGGCGGTTTCCAGCGGTTCGCCGGGATGGTCCGGCGTTCCCTCTTCCAGATCTTTGTCCTTCATTCTTGCTTGCGCCAACAGGAGCTGATGCTGCGGTGCGAGGGGCAGATCGTGCGGGACCTGCAAATACTCCATCACCTGCTGCGCGATGCGATGAAATACCGGCGCGGAAACCTGACCGCCCTGATGGAGCCCGACGGCGGAATCCAGAATTACGGCCACGACAATCTGTGGATTATTCAGCGGAGCAAATCCGGCGAATGATCCGATGTATTTTGTCTTGGAATATGCTCCTGTCGCCGGATCGACCTTTTGCGCCGTCCCCGTCTTTCCCGCCGACGTGTAGCCTTCAAGGATGGCTTTACGGCCGGTGCCTTCGAGCACAACTTTTTGCATCATGGCACGCATCTCGGCCGCGGTGTAGCTCGAGATCACGCGATGCAATGCTCCGGGATGAAACGCCATCGTCTTCGGGGATCCCTGCGGTTCAACCTTGCCTATAAGAATGTGTGGCGAGATCCACACTCCATCATTGGCAAACGTCGAAATCAGCGAGGCGAGTTGAATTGGCGAGATGCCGATTTCCTGGCCCATTGAGATCGCAGCGATCGAAACCTTCGACCAGCGGCTTACAGGCTTGGTCATACCACGCGTTTCGCCAGGTAACTCGATTCCCGTTTGCTGGCCGAATCCGTAAGCACGAATGTATCTGTAGAAGCGATCTTCGCCCAACCGCAGCGCGATTTTGATCGCGCCTACGTCGCTCGATTCGGCGAGAACGCCCCAAACCGGCAAGAGGCCATGCGGCCTAGAATCACGAATTCTCATGCCGTTGTAGACAATCGCTCCCATCTGGCAATCGAAAACTTCATTCGGATTGGTGAGCTTTTCTTCCAGCGCGGCCGAAATCGTCACCAGCTTGAAGGTCGATCCCGGCTCATAGATGTAGCTCACTGCGCGATTCGTCAGGGCTGCGGGCGTAATTTCTTTGCGCAGATTGGGATTGAATGTAGGCCGGTTGGCCAGCGCCAGAATTTCTCCTGTGTGCGGATTCTCTACGATCACGGTGCCTGCGACCGCCCGGGTATCGTGAATCGCCTGGTCGAGTTCTTTTTCGGCGATGTACTGGATGTTCTTGTCGATGGTCAGGACAATGTTTTCGCCCGGCTCGGGCTGCTTCTCGACATCGGAAAACCATTGCCGCCGGGCGTCGACCGAGATGAACATCTTTCCTGCGCGTCCGCGCAGCTCATCATCAAACTCATGCTCGATGCCGCTTTGGCCTGCGTCCTCCATGCCGACCGACCCAATTACCTGCGCGGCCAGCCCTCGGGCTGGATAAAAACGCTTCGGCTCTTTTTGGAAATGAATACCCTGGAGGTTGAGTGACTTGATGCGCTCGATGGTTTCGTCATCCGCCTTGCGCGCAACCCAGCAGAATGTTTTGTGACTATGGCAATCGGCAAGAACGGCATTGCGATCTTCGCCCGTAATGTGGGTGATCAGCGAAATCGCGGTGGAGAGATCTTTCACTTCGGAAGGAACCGCGAAGGCAGAATCCACGAGCACCGACATGGCCAACTCTTGCCCGTTGCGGTCATAGATGATGCCGCGCTTGGCCGAAAGCGGAATCGCGCGTTGCTGCTGGTGCTCGGCCTGCTTGATGAAGAAGCCGTAACGAAAGATCTGCAGATACATCAGACGGGTGCAGATCAGCAAGCACCAAAGAAAAAAAATTGCACCGATAAAATATAGGCGGGAGTTCTTGCCGGGAATGGAGCCTGCCGATGCCATTATGCATTCACTACAGCGCCTGTCATTCCGAACCTCACGAAGTGAGGTGAGGAACCTGATTTTTCTTGCTAAACAGCAGGTTCCTCTTCGGTGCACTGCTCAGAATGACACACCGTATTGTCAGACAAAAATGGCGGCCGGTCGAACTTAGCGGCCGCCATAGAAAATCCATTAACCGCCTCGCCGGCCGAGGGACGGCTGCTACTGCCTGACCAGCACAATTTCCGGCTGCGCGCTGGCTACAACTGGTGCGTTCGAATCGAACGAAGCGTTATCCAGGCGAATGACTTGGCCCGGCTGCGGTGGAACCAGTCCCATGCGCCGCGCAATCAGGTCAATGCGCTCGGGATCGCGCAAGGAAGCATCTTCCAACTGCAATGCGCGATTCATCTCCGTCAGGTTATTCAGCTCACGCTTTTCCGACTCGATCTGATACCCGTATTCGATTGCCCGAAAATGCTGCCAGGCATAGGTGAATACCAGCAGGAACAGGCAAGCGAGTGCGGTGCCGAACTGCTTCATCTCGCGATTACGCTGCGGATCTTCCACTTTCACCAACCGTGAATTGTCGATCCTTTTCACGAAATAAATCTCCGGTGTGCCGGCAAAGAAAGTTCTTCGCCGCGCTGTCCGAACCGCCCAGTGGCTCGCCGCCGTTGTCGCCATTACGCCGCTCCCGCGAAAATCCGCTCCTGCTGTGCTGCGTGTGAAAATCGAATTTGCAGATCGAACATTCGCTGTAGTTCCTGCTCTTCGGCTTGCTTCTGGCGCAGCGCGCCACGTTCCGCCGCCTCTACGGTTGCGATCAGATCTTGAATCAAAGTTCCCGTGTACATTTCCTTACCTCAGACTTTGGATTCCTACCACGGAACCCATCCCAACATTTCGGCTTCGGGCTTCAGCAAAACCCAGCCATGAATTTTTGCTGAAGCCCTACTACCGCCGTGCTCGACGGATCGTTGCCCGTCTAAACCCGCTCAACTTTGTCATGACCGCGAGGGCGAGACGCCTTGGCGACAACCTGCCAGAGGCCTACCCTACAAACTGAACGCCCGGCACGGCCACGACAGCTATGCCGGGGATTCCGGCAGGTTTTCCGGAATCTAAACTCTTAAACCCACCATGTGGGAACAGCCGCCTTGGCTGTCCCGGCGAGCAAAGCTCGCCAGCTTCAAACTCTTTCCGCAGCCCTCAGCTTGGCGCTTCTGGCTCGCGGGTTTCTTTCTTGCTCTTCTTCCGATGCCATTACCGGTTTTTTCGTCAGCACCCGGAAGTACTTGTACCTTTTTTCGCCTTCACGGAAGGCATCCTTTACGATGCGGTCTTCCAGCGAGTGAAAGCTAATGATCACCACCCGTCCGCCTGGCTTCAGAATTCGTGGCGCCGCTTCGAGCAGCGCCTTCAGATCATCCAGTTCGCGGTTTACGAAGATTCGAAGGGCCTGAAAGGTTCGCGTCGCGGGATGAATTCGCCTGTCGTATTCGTCTCTACCCCGGTTCATTGGCCGGGCCGCGGCAGCTACGATCTCTGCAAGTTGTGCAGTGGTTCGTATCGGCCGCGACCGGACAATGGCTCTGGCGATTCTCCGCGACCTCCTTTCCTCTCCGAATTCGTAAATCACATCGGCAAGCTCGCGCTCGTCGAGGTGGTTTACCACTTGTTCGGCGGTACGCTGGTTATGCGGGTCCATTCGCATGTCGAGCGGTCCTTCCGCCTGAAAACTGAATCCGCGTGCGGCATCGTCAAGCTGCAGGCTGCTGACGCCGAGATCAGCGAGTAAGCCATCAGCTTTCAGCTCTCGACTATCAGCTAAACTGGCGAATGATCCTTGCCGCAGCTCGATTCGAGGCCAATCACGCCTACCCTTGTCATCCCGAGCGAGCATTTCATCCGCGATAGCGGATGAAAGCGCAGTCGAGGGACCTTGGGTTAGCCTTTCCCTTGCAATCTCGAGTGCTGCCGGGTCCTTATCGACCCCAATCAAATGTCCCGGTGCGCCGAGGCGTTTTGCGATTTCGTAACTGTGCCCGCCCAGGCCCACCGTGGCGTCGATATAAGTTCCGCCACGCCGCACGTTCAAGAATTCGATCGCTTCTTTTAAAAGAACCGGAACATGGATCGAACTTCCTCCACCACGTCCAACCCCCTGAGGGGTGTCTGTTGAATCCCCGCCCACTAGATGCCCAGTTCGTCGAGCGTCTTCTCATCCTCAGGCGTAAACGGCTGCTCCGCGATCTCTCTGCGGTAAGTCTCCAGGTTGCGCACTAATAAACGGTTCAAATTGCCCGTGACTGCCACTTCGCCCTTGATGTCGGCCGCTTCGCGCAACATTTGCGGCATAAGCAGCCGGCCCTGGCCGTCCATTTCGACTTGCTGTCCCCAGTAATTCACACGATCCAGAAACTTTTTCTTGGTCGGGTTGTAGTTCGACAAGCCCGCTAATTTCTGCTCGATGCGCTCCCACTCTTCGAAGGGATAAACTTCGGCAACCTTGCCATCCACGCTGGTGATGTAGAATTGCGTGCCGTACTTCTCGTCGATCACCCGCTTGAACTCGGCCGGGACCTTGAGGCGTCCTTTTTCGTCGACGCGAGTTGGGTGATTGCCGCGAAACATATACGTTCAGGAGCATCAAAACTGCGCAACATCGGGTCAAACTTGCTGGATTCGGGTTATCCGTCAGGCTTTTGGGTCGGCTTCCCACCGGCTCCTCGTTTTCAGCTTGCCTTTCCCACCGAACTACTCGTGGTTACCACTTCACTCCACTTTAGACCACATCTTACCTGTAAGTCCTTTATTGTCAAGCATAAACTTGAAGGCTGGGTTACCACTCGGGGTGGTCATGCCGAAACTACGAGGAGTTGCGGTTAACGACTAAGGCGACCACAATAGGTTGGGTTAACGAACTTTGTTCCTTCGCTATTTATTCGCTAAGATTTCTCTTGATCCCGGCGTCGCTGGCGGATTTTGCTGTGGATAAACCGGACTCTCCCGCAGGACTTGCCAGAATCCGAGAAGACCGTGTCATCTTTAAAACAGTCGAAGATTGATTCGACTTCATCCCCTTCGCGCGCGTTGTCCGCTTGTCTTGCCTTTTGTTTTTTGCCTTTCCAGACTGCAGGAGTACACTTTCTCGGTTTTAACAAACGTCGAGTACGGAGGCGCTTATGCAACTGAACCGGGGGCGGATTTGGTTGGGTGGTTTGGCCGGGGGCGTGGTTTGGAACATCTGGAGCATTATCGTGAACGTGTATGTAATCAAGAACGCACGTTACCTCGCGGCACAAAATGCTGGCCTGTTCCTGAAAACGCCACGTTATCCATATTTCGAGGTCCAGTGGATCATTCTGCTGTTCATTCTTGCGATCGCAGTCGCGCACCTGTATGCATGGGCTCGCGCCGGTCTTGGGCCCGGGCCGGGCACGGCGCTGAAAGTTGGCTTCGTCGCCGGTTTCATCGGAGGCTTCCCGGAAAACTTTGGCCAGGAGACATGGTCTGCTGTGGATCGCGCCCTGCCCTTTGGCTGGATGATCGAAATGTGGTTCGGGGCAATCCTGGCAGCGCTGGTGGCGGGATGGCTGTATAAGGAGTAGCAGACATTACCGAGTTGCGAGTATCGAGTTGCGAGTATCGAGCAGCAGTTTCCGCCGGCAACTCGGTACTCGATGCTGCCCCTGGTGCTAAGACGCGCGGACCGGCTCCACATATACCGCCGTTCCGTAGGCGAGCACTTCGGTGACACCCTGCATGATTTCGGTCGCATCGTAGCGTGCGCCCACAACCGCATTGCCTCCGATTTCGGCCGCGTGTTGCAGCATTAGATCGAAGGCTTCCTGCCGGGTCTTCTCGCACAGGTTCGTCAGCAGCGTGATATTGCCGCCGACCAGCGTTTGCAAGCTCGCGCCGATGGTGCCGAAGATCGATCGTGACCGCACGACGATGCCCCGCACCACTCCGAGAGTACGTGTCACGCGAAATCCATCCAGTTCGAACTGCGTAGTCACCATGTTGTGCGCCACCATTCGACCACTGCTTGCGTATGTTGCCATCGTCCCCCTCCTGTTCCTCAACCGCAAATTTCACTGCACGCGAGATCCCCGCTCGACGCATTCGCCGCGCTCACTTGCTCAGGGCGGGCTCTCGCCCCGCGGCTTCGGGACCCGTCACTAATCGGCAAAATTACACCTCATCTCGAACTCCACCCTACTCCAGCACAGAAACGATGAAGAATTCCTGCGCACCCGCATCATACTCGACGCGCAGCACGTTCGGCTTGCAGCAGACCTGGCAATCCTCAACGTAACTTTGCCGCGCTCCTGCGGATTCGTCGATCATGGTCAAATTCCACTCGCCGCAACCCGCGCATTGAAATCGCACTTCCATGCGACAATTATCGCTCTCGCCAAATTGGGGCATTGGAGGACCGGATGATCTCGCGCCGCAGATTTGTAGGAATTACGGGAATTGCAGCCGCAACGGCTTCCCTCCTCCCATTGGATGCTGCACACGCAAACACACTGGATTCTTCCCTTCCCCCTGCAATCGCCGCATTGAAATCGCGGAAGTCCGAGGCCACCCCCATCACGCGTGAGGAGCGGGCTGGACGCCAGGAGCACGCTCGCGAATTGATGGCCGAGAATTCGCTCGACGCCATAGTCTTGATGGAAGGCACATCGCTGAAATACTTCACCGGTATCCGCTGGTGGGGCGGGGAGCGCATGTTCGCACTCGTGTTGCCCGCAAAGGGGCCATCTTATTATGTCTGCCCTGCGTTCGAGGAAGGCCGCGCCCGCGAACTAATCGCCGACGCTCCTGATGGAGCCAACCCCGATATCCGCACCTGGCAGGAAGACGAAAGCCCTTACCGGCTGCTCGCACAAGGACTGAAAGATCGCAGTCTGACCTCAGGTCGGATTGGAATCGAAGAAACCACGCGCTTTGTTTTCTCTGACGGAATGGCCAAAGCCGCATCGCGGGCGACTTTTGCCAGCGCCACTCCTGTCACCGCAGGGTGCCGCATGATCAAGAGCGCGCAAGAAATTGCGCTCATGCGACTCGCAGCGAAGGTCACATTATCTGCTTATGAAGCGGTTTATCGATCGCTACGCGAAGGCATGACGCAGCATCAGGTATCAGAACTAATCGACGCAGCTTACAAGCAACTCGGCTTCCCCGGCGAAGCCAGCGTTCAGGTTGATGCGTACACCGCGCTACCCCACGGTTCGGCCACACCCCAGACCATCCACGAAGGCTCGATCATCATGATCGATGACGGATGTACTGTGGAAGGCTATCAATCCGACATCACGCGCACGTTTGTACTGGGCAAGGTTCCTTCGGGACCAGCCGGCGACAAAATGAAAAAGGTTTTCGAGACTGTTCATCGGGCGCAAGCTACCGCTTTAGCCACAGCGCGCCCGCGAGTCGAATGCGGCGCCGTCGATGCCGCCGCCCGCAAAGTCATTACTGATGCCGGTTATGGCCCCGACTACAAATATTTCACGCATCGCCTCGGTCACGGGCTTGGAATGGATGGTCATGAGTGGCCCTACTTGGTGCGAGGAAATACAGCGAAGCTGCAAGCCAATGTCACGACCAGCAACGAACCAGGCATTTATATCGGCGGAGAATTCGGCATTCGCCTGGAAGACGATATGCACATAACCGAGTCGGGTGGGGAGCTGTTCACGCCGCAGAGCCCCTCGTTGGAAGATCCGTTTGGAAGGGCATGAAGCAGCGTAGGCCCTGGTACAGTGTGGGAAAAAGCATGTTCCTCACCGGTCTTCGTACCGGTTAGGAATGACAAGGTTTTTAACGAATCTATTTCCCCGATTCCACCCTCAAATCGTTGTCCACCGAGAAAACGCCCGAGACGCCATTGGCGCGGATGCCTGCGATATTCTTGTCGGCTTCGCTGTCGACCACGCCCTCCAGAGTGAGGTGCCCGTTTTTCACGATGATGCGAATCGGCTTCTGCGGGACGATCGCATATTTTTGCAGGGCGGGATACCTGTAGATCGCCCGATACAAGCGGCGGCGGAGCTGATCATCCATGGGCGAAACCGGCAGCACTTCAATCTGATTGTCGACATGCTCGACGCCTTCGATATGCTTCACCCGGCTTTCGGCGTCGGACTTCATCGTCGGCCTTACCACTTGGCCGAGCAAAGTCACGTCCCGGCCTTCTACTTTGAATGCGAGATTGTCGAACACGCCCACATAGGGCAGCATCAGCAGCTCATGGCGAACTGCCTTGGTGATGCGCTCTTCTTCCTTGGCCGAAGGCGCCCCGCGCTCTTGCCCGACGCTTTGTGGTGCAATCGACGACAACAACAGAATGAACGCCAGAACGTTGCGCACCATAGCGGCTTCTCCTGACGGAAGTTTTAACGGCGGTGACAGTTTACTCCAGGCGTTGCACTCCTGCGCGCTGCTGCCCGTGGGATTTCTGCAGTTCTTGTGGCGGGGATACGACCTTCGACAAACTCAACGCAAACGCCGCGACAACCAGCCAGCACCAGCCCTGCTCACACTCGCTCGGCTTCCTGAACCGGTGGATTCGATGACAAACCGGTGCAACGGCGGAGGGGAGGGCTGGTTCCGCCGCTGCACTTCGGTCTGCTGCTTCAAGCCGAGATATTGACGTTGCCGGTTGAGGACGTGTTGTTGGTGGAAGTATTGCCCAGCAGGTTGAGGACGATTTCCTGGGCGGTGTCGCGGCTCAGGTTCAAAGTGAGTGGCGGCTGCGAGGCCGATTCTGCGGGGTTGACGCTGACGGAAAGTTGCTCGCCGCCTCCGTTGGTTGGGTTGATGTTGATGCTGATCGGTTCGGGATTTGCTGCACCAGCGTTGGTAATGTTAAGAACAACCTCAGGCCCAGAGCTTGCTGTTGATCCGGAATTGGTTGTTGATTGCGTGCTTTGAGATTTCCAGGTCGAACTAAAAGTCTGGAAGGCTTGCTGCGCGGCGGAAAGGTTGCCCTCTTGCAAGGCTTGGCCGATGGCGTTAAAGTCCTGCTCGCGCTGCGAGTTCGCAAATGGATCGCCGCTCGCGAAGGGGCCGCTTTGGCCCAGACTGACAATGTTGTTATATGCAGTTTGCGCTGCGGACAGGTTGCCTTGCGAAAGCGCCTGGCCGAGTTGCTGCACATCGCTGCTGCGGGTCTGATAGTACTGCTCGAGCTGCTGGTACAACGAAGTGCTGGAAACAGCGGATGTGGACATAAAAGTCTCCTCAGAAATCAGTTGCTTTCGGAACCCCTTGCTTCCGTGCGTTTCAGGGGCCATATCGGCGAAGTGAGGACAAACTTTAGGCGGGTACTTACGTTTCCTGCTCAAAGCCGGCGCGAAAAAACGCCGTCTATTGAAGCCGCACCAGGACCGGCGATCAAAATGGCCAGCAAGGCCCCTAGGTAGAGCACTACCAGCTCGCCATGATCGCTACCCGGCCCTTTGCCGAAGAAGGCAACATGGTGCACGAACGCCCAGGCCACGAAAATGTTGCCCAGAGCATACAAAGCTGCCCAGCGGGTTCCAAGCCCAATGATTAGAGGAATCGGGCAGACGAAGTCCGAAACAAACGCAATCAGAAACGCTGGATGAGAACCTACACCAATGGGATTCGGGAAATGCGCCATGAACTGCGCCCAGTGAGCCGGCTGCTTCTCCCACCCGTGGCGCAGGAATAATGTAGCGCCCGTCCATACCCGCAACAGCGCCAGTCCCGCTGTGGGCGTTCGGAAATAAATCGCATGGTGACGAGATCGCGAATGGTTGTCACGTAAAGCTCAAACCCGGGACGACTGTTCAGCTACTTGGGATGCTTCCACGAGAACTACCGCGTCTGACTTTTTGTAACCAATGGAAAAGGCCCGGCGCAAGCCGGGCCGTTGATTCCGAATTGCCTCAACCGTTCAAACTAAGGTGCGGTGCAATCGCTACTGCAATTGTGACTGCGATGCCTGCACTGCGCATCCCCCGCCGCAGGACCCGTTGGTCAGCGTTGAGAAATAAACCTGAGAAGCGCCGCCGCCGCTGACGGTGTTGTCCATAATCAGGCCGCTGGTGCCGCCTGCGGCGGGTATGGCATTCGTGGCAGGTTGGCCAGCGTTGATCCAGACCTCGGTGTTATCGTTTGTGGTTTTGCCTGGAATTTGATTAAAGGTTGGCATCGTTCCCCCCGAAACGCCGTTCGGCTTGGTCGTCGCGATTTGAACATAGTTATGATTATCGAGAATTTTGCTATATCTCGCGTACGTGTGATTCGGCACCCACGCTGGTGGAGTGGTGCCGGACTGGACGCCCTGATTGACCCAGGTCACGCCGCCGTCGGGCGTGGTATGTCCCGGTGTTACGGACCACGGCGGCACGGTTGGGCCGCTCGTGGCGGTGTTTGTTGCAGTCTGGATCTGGAAATTGGTATCGATAACCTGCTGGTAACGAGCATAGGAAGTGGTCGCTTGCCAAGGAGTGTCAATGAAGCTGTACAGGCAACCCGTAGAGCTGCAGGCAGACGCAGAGCCGTCGCTTTGTGCAGAAGCGAAAATCCACTCCGTCGGCGCTCCGGAAGTGTTTGGGTTGTAGATATCGGTGACCGGCGAGCAGGGAGTGGTGGCGGTGGAC
>JASIEN010000051.1 GCA_030045935.1 Candidatus Sulfotelmatobacter sp. | reverse complement strand
ATTGTCGTGCTCGACTGTGCGTGTGAGTTCGCCAAGACGCGAGAGAATGGAAGAGAAGCTGAGCCGGGCAATTGATCCGCGCAGCAGCGTTGGGATGTAGGGATGCTCATGATGCCGAACCTCCCAGGAAGTTTTACCTGGCCCTTTGTTGGGACGCGTGCCTTGGCCTTTCGCGGTTGCGATGAGAAGATCGTTGTCTTGAACCGCAAGAGCACTTGGGTACCAATCGGTGGGAATAAAGCCAGCGGCAGCCTGAGGAGGGTTGTTGTCATTCTGTTTATTTGCCGAAAGATTGGAAACATCGAATACAGCCACCGCATCGGCTGAAGAACCAGCGACGAACAGATATTTTCCATCGTCAGATTGCGCCAGTGCGCTGGGAGTAGTTCCGGCAAATTTCTGGTCTGGCATCGTGGTGCTGAGAAAAGCGACAGGCTGGGCATCGAAGGTAGACAGCACTGCAACTGAATCGGCATTCGACAAAGCCACATAAAGAAATCTCTCATCCGGACTTAATAACAGCGCCGTCGGATGCGAGCCCGGCGCAATCGGATCTTGAGGCTCTTTTAATTTGATCCAGCGCGCGACTTGCCCACCCGCCAGGTCCAGCTCCGCTACGCGAGACCCATTCCACAGACTGCACCATGCGCGGCGTTCACCGCGCGTGGCCACACACGCATAAGGAAACGACGACGGCACAAGTTCACTCGTGCTCAGGTCAAAGCGCCGCACAATTTTGCCGCTCTGAACGTCCAGCAGCACGGCGTTATCGGAAAGATTGTCAGCAATCAGAAGCTGGTCTCGACCATCATGTCCGACAACCAACGCCAAGCCCGCCGGATATGGAATAGCTGTTCCTGCTGGAGTCTTCTGCAACGCGTTCGCTACCTTCTTTCCTGCTGCGAGTGCCTGCGGTTCGATCCCTACGAGCCGTTCGGGCACAACCTTGCCATCGACAAAGTTGTAAATCGCGATTCCGTTTCCGGTGTCGCCTATTTTCTCTCCGGTCGGGTCAGTGATCGAGCCGACAGACGCATAAAGATATTTGCCATCCGAGCTGAAAACCAGGCCGATGAAATAACTTTGGTGAACTTCTTCCCCGAAGCGCTTGTCGGGAAAGTCGGAAAGTTGATTGGTCTTCAGATCAAGCACGCCAATCGACTGCATTGCCTGGGTTTCCTGCGTGCCATAGCCATCGTTCAGAAAAGCGGCGTAGCGGCCATCAGGACTGATTGCGATCGTGGCGGGAAAGCCGTTGGTGCTGCCGATGCGTCCGGGAGAAGGAACAGTCAGGCTTTTGCTGCTGGGAAGCCAAATCACTGACGAACCCGGCTTCGTTTCCTGAACAAGCACCGCATTCTGACCACAGAGCAATGTGACAAGGAAAACAGTGCTGAAGCGCATCACGAGAGTCTCCGCAGATTATCCTCGGCTATTCTCCGGCTTTTTTCTCTGCTTCTTTGGGCAAGCCTTTCTCGATCGGCTTGCGAGGCAGCATCTGGTCGCGCATGGACGCGTCATAAACGAAGCCGGCCACGATCACGGCCATTTGCTTCAGATCGTCAGGCTCCAGGCGGTCATAGACGTCCATATTAGAGTGGTGGGTTCGGGTTTCGTATTCCAGCGGGTCCTGAATGAATTGAAAGCCGGGAATGCCGACGGCGTCGAAGGACTGATGATCGGTGCCGCCAGTGTTGCGCATGGTGAGTGTGGTCATGCCGAGATCTTTAAAGGGCTTCATCCACGAGTCGAAAATCGGGGCGACTGCGGCATTCTCCTGCAGGTAGACGCCGCGAATCTTGCCGCTGCCGTTGTCGACATTGAAATAGACGGAAACTTTGGCTTGCTCGGGTTTGACGGTAACGTCTCCGGCTTCACGGCGAAGGAGCGTGGGGTCGTTTTTCTTATCCGCTTCTTCCGAGTGGGGACGCGAGCCGAAATGATGCTCGACATAGCCCTGCGAGCCCAGCAGTCCTTCTTCTTCACCGCTCCACAGGCCAATGCGAACCGTGCGGCGCATCTTCAAGTCGAGCGATTTCAGAATGCGCATGGCTTCCATCATGACAATGGTTCCTGCGCCATTGTCGGTAGCGCCGGTTCCGGCGTGCCAGGAATCAAGATGGGCGCCGATCATGACCACTTCATCTTTTTTGTCGCCTCCGGGAATTTCCGCGATGGTGTCGTAGGCCATGGGATCGTCGTCATAAAACGCATTCTGCACGTTCAACTCGAGCGTGACTTCCTTATTCTGCGAAAGCAGACGGGCGATGCGCGTCCAGTGCTCGAGCGCGATGGTAACCTGCGGAACAGCAGTAGTCTCTCCGGTTTTGTAGGAGCCGCCCTGCTGCACGAACACCGTGCCGCCGCCGGAAGTCTGGCGGCTATGGTCGATGACGGCGATAACTTTTTCATCAGCGAAGAACTGATTAATGTCCTTCATCAACTGCTGGCGCTTGAGATAATCGGCCATACGGAACTGGCGTTCGGGCGGGCCGGTGTAATCGTAGATTTTCGCCAAGTCCTCGTCAGAATCGCGTTTGAACGGGGCTTCAGTAATCGGCTTGGCTTCGGTATCCGGCCCGGCGATCACGATCAGCCCTGCAAGCTTGCCTTTGTACTTGGCGAAATCCTTTTGGTCTTCGATATTGACACGAATGCATTTGCCGGTAAGGGTGCCGTTTGTTCCCGGAGTCCACGCCTTGGCATAAGCAATCAGCGGTGCGATGTCAGGCGAGGTCATTCGCACGTTGATATATTGATTTGCCCATCCACGGCCGAATGGTCCCCACGCTTCGAGGTGCGCGTTCGACAGGCCCATGGCGGTGAGTTGGTCGCGCGTCCATTCGTTGGCGCGCTTCATGTTGGGCGAACCGGTCAGGCGCTCGCCGATGTTGTCCATGAGGCCGCTGGCATAGTCCATGACTTTGGAGTTGTGAAAGCCTTCATTGCGGATGCGGCTCATCGCCTCAAGATCGACCTTCTCCTGCGACCATGACGCAATGGCGAGTGAGATAACGAAAACGAAGCAGCACGGGCGGGCAAAGTTCTTCATGTAGCAGTCCCCGGAAGAAGATGAAAAGCGTGATTATACAGCGGAGTCCCGCTGACGGCGTTTCGCGGGGAGGATTAGGGAGTGGTGTAGTTCGCTTGTCATCCTGAGCAAGCCTCTTTTGCGCAACGAAGGATCTGAGCAAGCCGCGCGATGCGGCGCGCTCTTTGCGAAACAACAATCGTGCCTTTCGCTCGCTTCCGCATCAAGCTGGACCGCTACGACGATCAATCCTGCTTGTCACCAGCAGCCGGATTGGGCTCATCCTCTGGTTTCTTTGGTTCCTCTTTGGGAGTCGGTCGATCATCCGCATCTTTCTTCACTACGTACTCGACAATCAGGGAGATGCGCCGGTTTGCGGGATCGAGTGGGTTATCGGGCTTGCGCAGATGTTGATCGGCAAAGCCCCGGACCTGCGTGACCTGATCCGGGCGTATGCCGTTGGCCTGCATCAAACGGCGGGCCGAGTTCGCACGGTCGGTGGAAAGCTCCCAATTGCTGTAGGCGCCGGTGCCGGCATATGGTTTCGAGTCGGTATGCCCTTCGATTGATATTTTGTTGGGCAGCTTGCCCAGTTCCTGCGCCAGAGTGATCAGCAGATCCCTGCCATCGGCATTCAAGTTAGGGCTGCCGCTGTCGAAGAACGTTCCCGAGGCCGATTCCATCAGCTCGATGCGCAGACCTTCGGGCGTAACCGTAATTTCTATCTGATTCTTGATCTTGTCGAATTCGGGCAACTGCCGAATTGCATTTTGCAGTTCGTTCTTGAGCTCGGGCATGTTGTCTTTGGTGAGGATGAAGTTTTCGCCTGCACCGAGCATGTTGCTGCCAATTTTTTTTGAGCTGCCTGTTGGATCTCTGAAGTAACCCCCGATAGCCTCCTGCACTTTCTTGTTGGCGTTCAAGAGCCATAAAACAATGAACAGCGCCATCATGGCGGTGACGAAATCAGCATAGGCAACTTTCCACGCCCCGCCGTGATGGCCGCCGTGGCCGCCCTTCTTTTTCGTGATGATGACCGGGCGTGTCTTATCCATGGTTAAATGATTCCTATTTGGCAGCAGTGGCGGCGGCAGCCTCCGGTTCCGGCGCGGCGTCTGACGTTTTCTTGCGGCATGCCTCTTCCACTTCGCGGAAGGAGGGGCGCACATGGCCGGGGATGGCTCGCCGGGCCACTTCCACTGCCATGATCGGCGCCGTGCCCCGCAGGAAGGAAATCATCAGCACTCGCAGCACGTAAAGATAGGCGTGCTCCTCTTCTGCGGCTTTGGCCATGTTGGCGGCGAGAGGACCAATCAGTCCGTAGCAAAGCAGAATGCCAAGAAAGGTTCCTACCAGAGCGGCAGCCACTTTCCTCCCGATCTCTTCCGGTGGGCCACCCATTGCCTGCATGGTGATGACTACTCCGAGCACGGCTGCGACGATTCCCAGTCCAGGCATGGAATCCGCCATGGTGCTGAGAGCTGTCGTAGGCTGCGATGCGTCGTGATGATGCACTTCCAGGTCAAGGTCGAGCAGTTGGTCAAGATCGAAAGCGTCGATGCCGGTAATTGCCATGCGCAAGGAGTCGCAGACAAAGTTCTGCACGTGATGGTTTTTCAGAACCGCGGGGCCTTTGGAGAACAGGGGACTTTTCGCGGGTTCTTCGACATCGTTTTCGAGGGCCATCAGGCCATCTTTACGCGCCTTGTTCAATAACTCGTACATCATCTTGAGCGAATCAATGTAAGCCTGCCGCGTATAGGGCGAGCCTTTGAAAACGCCTCCGATGCCCGCAGCAAT
>JASIEN010000551.1 GCA_030045935.1 Candidatus Sulfotelmatobacter sp. | reverse complement strand
GCCAAGAATGATCTTCACGAGTTTTTCAATTTCAAGCTGACGCCAACCACTTACAAAACTATTCCTGCCCCGCTGGCCGCGAGCTTCTTCACGTCGACCAGCGGTACTGAGATTGACCCGCCGGACACAGACTGAGCGGTTCGATCAATCGGTCCATCGCGAAGGCGCCAATCGCGATGCGCAGGAGGGAAAACTGGTTTAGCAGGCATGGGCGAAAGCGGGAGCCTGCTGCCGAAATCCTGTGCACAGCCAAGGACCTCGCGCTTAGAGCTGGTGGAGGCGGCGGGAGTCGAACCCGCGTCCGAAAACGTTACTGGTCAGGAGCCTACATGCTTATTCCAGTTCATGCCCCAGGCGTTGGGCGCCTTGCGACGCTTCCCCCGGGACGTTCGCGGCTGCACGCTCAGAACGGACAAGAAACGCCAGCCGCTAGCCTGTGATCTTAGCCTTCCAGCCCAGACGTAGCTGAAAAGAGCGGCCCGCTGTGCGACGTCCTTCGGAGGCCCGCGGGCAAAGCCTCCGGGGACGGCTGCCTAACTAATTAGGCTGCGTATGCCATCGTTTGATTGGCAATTATCATTTTGCACGCGATTACGGGTGTGTGCGCCCCGGCATGCCTCCTGGCCGCAAGCATCTCCGTCGAAGCCGTGACGCCCCCACTGGTGGGATGGCCATAAAAAGAGCTAATTCCAGACTAGGAGCGGCCTGGCTGGAAGTCAAACAGTCTGTTGGATGTTTCTACGACACGTTCGGAATCGGGGAAAAGGCGGATTGCATTTTTAAGCATGACTATGCAATAATAGCATGCATGAGCAAGCTACACAGTGAGGTGTCGAATTCCGGCTCCGATGCAGTCCGGCGCCACGCTTACGAGAAATATGTGTTGGAATCGCGACGCCGCAAGGAAAAACTTATCTCCATCAATGTGGGCGAAGTGCATCGGGAAATGGGCCTGAGCAATCGGGTGCCGTTGGTTTGTGCGGCCCTTGGGTCGAAGAAGTTCCTTAAGGAGCATGGCTTGCGCATTGTCTCGAAAACCGGGCCCCCTTCCGGCCAGAGCACGACTGTGACATTCCTCTACGAAATGGTGAATTCTATGGCCGAGAACATGGCTGAGAAGCAAACCGCAGACGAAATGTGGGAGTCGCTTCGCGGTATTGGCAAGGATGTTTACGCTTCCTACGGCGGCGGGGAAGAATATTTGCGGCAAGAGCGCGCCGACTTCTACGCGCCCGGCAAAGACCCGTTGAACCTGAAATCATGAGCCGAATCTATTGGGACACCATGCTATTCATCTACTGGCTGGAGAACAATCCCCGGTACGCGGGGCGAGTCCAGCAGATTCGGAACAACATGAAGAAGCGCGAAGATCAGCTCTGCACCAGTGCATTTACGGTGGGTGAAACTCTGGTTGGTTTTCGCAAGCGGCAAGACTTGAAAACCGCCTCCCACGTTCGAAGCTTTTTTCTTGAGGGCCCCATTGAAATTATCCCGTATACAGGAGACCTCGCCGACTCTTATGCGGAAATCCGAGCGCGGCTCAAGGTATCGTCTGCCGATGCCATCCATCTTGCCTGTGCCGCCAAGGCGGGAACCGATCTGTTTTTGACGAACGACAATGACCTTATCGGCCAGGTTGTTCCTGGCATTCAGTTTATTGCGGGACTGGACACAAATATCATCTGAGGCGCCTTCCTCATTAACCGTGTGTGGCCCCTTCTGAGAGATGAGGTGCACCGGTCGGGACCTAAGCTATCGACTCGCCCATCCAGCCATTTATCAGAAAAGCTGTAATTTCTTCTCCAAACTGGTTTTCACCGCCGGCCACTCACTATCCAAAATGCTGAAATAAACCGTGTCACGCACGCGCCCGCTCCACGTGATTAGATGCTTGCGCAGCGAGCCTTCTTCTTTTGCGCCGATGCGCAGAATGGCAGCGCGGGATTTTTCGTTGAGCGCATCGGTTTTTAGTTCCACGCGGATGCACTTCCATACCTCGAACGCATGCCGCACCATCAGGTACTTGGCTTCGGTATTGATGACCGTCCGCTGCCACCGCGGGATGATCCACGTCGATCCAATTTCTACGCGACGGTTAGCACGATCGATATTCATGAAGCGCGTGCTGCCGATCACCGCTCCGGACTTTCGCTCAACCGTGGCAAACGCCACCGACTCGCCCCGCTCTTGTTCCTCAAAAATCTTGTCCACCATGCGCGCGAAATCCTCGCGGGTCTGCATTCGATAAGGAATCCAGCGGAAGATTCCATCGAGCGAGTCTTTGGCGATTTCCCAGAAAATCGTGGCGTGATCGCGCCGAATCGGCTCAAGGCGGACATGACAGCCTTCCAACGTGACTGGCGTGAGGATATCCAATGGTTCCGACGCCCGCGCATTGCTTGCTCGTGGACGTCGCATTGTGTTGTGATCTTCTTGCATCGTGCGTGGTTTTACGGCATCTCAACTACGGCATATTCGTATGATAGCGTTGACAGGAGACAATTGTGTCCGTCCAAAAACATACGCATATGCCAGGTGAGGAGTGTTGCCGGTGAAAGCGCAGTGTTTGCCATTTACGCAAATTCCGCATACCACACGCCTGTTCACTGATCTCCTCGCGTATTCCCCTGATGTTCGACCTTTCTACCCGAACTCTCCCGATTTCCATGAGTGGGCTAGAGAGCAGAGCTCCACGATCGAGTACGATGCTACCCGCCGAGAGCGAGTGAGCGCGATCCTTC
>JASIEN010000550.1 GCA_030045935.1 Candidatus Sulfotelmatobacter sp. | reverse complement strand
GCGATCCAGAATTCCGTTTTTGCCGAGGGCGATTCGGACTCAATCTGTGAAACTCCGCCGAGCGCGAACAAAGTGATGGCACTGACTCGTAACCCATTCGCTTTAGCAACCAGTGAGTGGGCCAATTCATGGAGCAACAGGGTGACAAAAAACAGGATTGCCGTGATGATGGCTGCGGCCCAAATAATCCCTTGGTTCCAGTCTGGCGCAACGCTTCGAAAATTGGCCGCCAGTGAAAACGCAATCAGGATGGCGATGATGAACCAGCTATAGTGCAGTCCGATTTCAATCCCGCCAATGCGCCCGAGCTTGATCTGTGAGTGCAAGCGACCCCCATTTGCAAGCGCCCCTATTATTGTCGTTCAGCCGCTTGGATGCAACGCAGTCGAGGAAGGAGGCAATTTTGACGCCTATTGCATGCATTCGATTTCGACACTCAAAGTTGAAAATTTGATTTTGTTGGATGGAAGCACTCTAGAATTTCATCAGCGGCGCGATTACCGCTGGCGATGGCTCCGTGGACGGTGCCATTGTTGCCCGTGATGTCGGTGGCTTCTCCGGCAAAGAAAAGTGTTTTTTCGATTGGATCGGCGAGGGCCTGTTGAGCACCGTCGGATCCTACTTTTCCGTAGCTGTAAGCACCGCGTGAAAAGGGGTCAGTTTGCCAGTCATGATAGTAAGCGTCTTCGAGATCGCCCATCAGGTTCGGCTGGCTCATACCGAGAAGCCGGCTTAGTGTTTGCAGACTGTGCTCGACCACAAAAGAACGGTTCCGCCCGGAAAGCAGTTCGGCGGAGCGGAATGGGGCCCAGCCGGTGATGAGCGGCGTTCTCATCGGCATCGTAGTCCACCAGGTTGGGAACCATTCATCATGGGAGAACAAAAAACTCATGTCGGATAGCGTTTGCTGATCCGGGTTAGTGTGCCGGCCCGCATCAGAAGGAACAATCTTCTCCCAAAAACGATGGCGAAAGCGCAGAACGACACGAATTACCTTTCCCATCTCGAGTTTGTCGAGAGCCGTAATTTTGCTCGAGGGCAATGCGGGAACAAATTGAACGGCACCGGATTCGCCCGCAGGCAATTTCAACAAAGACAACGGCAGTGTGATCAGCACATACGATGCAGTGAAAATTTTGTTTTCGCCGTGGCCATCGACGCTCAGCTCAGCATGACCACGCCGCCAACGAATTTGATGGACCATCGTGCTGGTGCGAATGGTTACATTCGAGCCCGCGATGTCGCGGCGGAATGAATCGAGCAGGTCATCGTATCCACGAGCCGGGCGGAAGGCGCGATCGCCTTCAATTTTTTGCTCCGCCCGCATTTCCTGAACGAGCCAGTGAACGCCGACCAGGGCTGGGTCGGCGGCGTTGAAACCGGAGACGTATCCTAATGCGTGCTGGCGGGCTTCCTCGCGTTTGGCGTCCCTGTTGGGATTCGGAAAGCAGCGATTGAGAAAATCGAGAAACGATTCGTCCGGGGCGGAATTATCCATCTTGTCAAGGATGGATTCAGTCTGCGAAAAGAACGCGCAGGGATACAGCCGCTGATCGGAGACACACCAGTTCTGGCCGGTTACTTCTGTGATTTGAGCAGCGGATTTCTGAAGGTGCTCCCAGATTTCGGGAGGGCGGCCATGAATGAATTCGGCGCCGAATTCAACCGGATAGCCACCCAGCTGTTGAGTGAAGATGCGGCCACCGATGCGGTCGCGGGCTTCGAGAACGAGCACAGAGAGACCGGCCCGGCCCAGCTTCGAAGCCGCGGCAAGCCCTGCAGCTCCTGCGCCCACAACGATTACGGGCTGATGTGGCACGTTCGTTTGCCGATGCCCCGATGGAAATGGAATTCGATTCGGGGCATCGGCTGAGGTTATCAAAGTTGGATGGTTCTAAGCGGCGTTTTTTCCTCGGTTTCTTGCCGTTGACGCTTCGGCCCCGGCCTCTGCTTCCATGCCTTCCATGGCTTCCACGTTGATTTCGCCGGGCGAAGGCCCGCGCTGCATAATTCCGGGTAACCAATCCTTGCGGGGCCTCATCAATAAGAATGCGGCTTTCGTTGAGGGTTTTCTTGCTTCTGCGGCTCCGGTAATTTCAGGCAGCGGGGTATTACTGTGGTTATGGACATCTGATTGCAAGCGGCGAAACTGGTGTGCTAGAAAAGAAATAGGTTTCAACCCATAAAATGCTACGCATCACAGATCGCGAGCATCGGCCGAACTGGTCCTGGTTCATCGGAGTGGCCGTACTGTCGGTGGTCTGTTCTCTCACGATCAGCGTCATTACCCGCTATTCTTCCGCGACTGGTTTTTCTGATTATTCGCTGAGAACGGTTCATCAAGGCTCACCCCACGAGACCAGCAAGCGGCTTTCGAAAGATGCGATCAAGTGGATACCTCCGGTCGCATACTTGATTGCGCTTGCCACACCCACCCTGTATTCCCGCGTGATGCCCGCCACACCTTCCATTCGTAAGTGGGCTTTAGCGGATGGTCTTTCTAACCGGCCTCCTCCGCGTTCCCAATTATCCCGCTAATTATTCTGACGGTTTAGAGGGAAAGCGCCCAGGAATAGACAAATTCCGAACTGATTTGAATGAATCGTCGCGCCGCAGCGGCAGCCTTTTGTTTGTTTTCCGC
>JASIEN010000549.1 GCA_030045935.1 Candidatus Sulfotelmatobacter sp. | reverse complement strand
ACGAACCGGTCGCGGACTTGCAATCGCTGCTGCGCGAGCGGATTGCCGCTGCCATTGCTTATCGCCAGCCGATCGTTCGCGACACGAATGCCTACCGCGTGATCTTCAGCGAAGCCGATTTCCTGCCCGGGCTCATTGTCGATCGCTATAACGATATTCTCTCGTTTCAGATTCTGACCCAGGCCATGGACGCCCCTGCCATCCGCGTAACCCTGCTGGACGAGCTGACTGCGAAGCTGCAGCCGGAATCGATCATCGAGCGCATCGAACGGCGAATCCGCCAACTGGAGCAACTCCCGCTGGGAGGCTCCGGACTCTTGCGAGGGGAGAAGACTTCGACCGTCTTCACCATGAATGGCGTCCAGTTTCACTTCGACGGCCTAGAAGGCCAGAAGACCGGGGCATTCCTCGATCAGCGTGAGAACTATGCCGCTGCCTCACAATATGCCCACGGGAATGCCCTTGACGCTTTCTGCTACCAGGGAGGCTTCGCTCTTCATATCGCCCCACGTTGTGAGCATGTGGTGGGGGTTGACTCATCCCGGTCGGCCCTTGAAGTTGCCGATCAGAATGCTGCACTAAACGGCCACGAAGTTGAGTGGATCGAGGCGAACGCCTTCGACCTGCTAAAGGACTATGCGGCCTCCAGCCAGCGGTATGACGCGATTGTGCTGGATCCGCCCGCCTTCGCGAAAACCAAGCGTGACTTGGATTCCGCCATGCGGGGCTATAAGGAGCTGAATCTGCGGGCGTTGAAGATGCTTCGTCCGGGCGGGATCCTGGTCACCTGCTCATGCTCCTATCACGTAAGCCAGGCCGATTTTCTGCAAATGCTGGCCGAGGCCGCCCTCGATGCGCGGCGCACCCTGCGCGTGGTCGAGACTCGTGGGCAGGCTAAAGACCACCCCATCTTGCTCAATGTGCCGGAAACAGCCTACCTTAAGTGCATCATTGCTAGGGTAAGCTCTTGAAAATATTATTGCAATTATGATTGACAATAATACACTCATATTTTATGCTTCTTTACATATAAATGAGGCATCCAACGTAGTGACGGGGGCCTTCGCCGAGTAGTTAAATCTCAGAGGGGCCTCCCATCGACTACAACATTCAAGATTTCTGAAGGAGGATTTACCATGACAGTTTTAACCCGCTGGGAACCGTTCCGTGAGTTTGCCACGTTGCAGGACCGCATGAACCGCCTGTTCCGCGAGTCTTTCAACGAGACCGGCCGGGATGAGTCCCTCACCACTTCCAGCTTTGCCCCTGCCGTTGACGTCTACGAAGACGACCACAAGGTAACTCTAAAGATTGAAGTGCCAGGAATCGATGAGAAGGACATCGATGTGCAGGTGGAAAACAACACCCTCACCGTTCACGGCGAGCGCAAGATCGAGAAGGATGAGAAAGAAGAGAACTATCGCCGCGTGGAACGCCAGTATGGCAGCTTTACCCGCACTTTCGCTCTGCCCCCGACGGTGGACTCCGAGCATGTCTCGGCCAACTACGACAAGGGCGTGCTGAGCATCACCTTGCCAAAGAAGGCGGAAGCCAAGCCGAAGCAGATCAAGGTGAACGTCGGCAGCAACGTGACCGCCAAGACGGTGGAAGCCAAGCAGCCAGTCAAGGCCGCGTAATTTGGCAAGAACCATGTAGAGACAGCCGCGGCTGTTAAGCTTGCCCTGAGCAAGCGAAGCGCATCGAAGGGGCTGTCCGGTCGAGCGCAGCTCGACAGCTTTTGCGGGAGGCGGCAGAGGTGACCGCCTCCTTTACTTTCTTATCCGGAAGCTCTTTAATCGGGTAATCTTCACTCGTCCGAAATCATCCAATTATCCGATCACAAAGTTTCCTAATTACAAAATCGAGGATTTCCCATGCCCATTCGTTGGGACAAATTCACAGTTAAAGCGCAAGAAGCAGTTCAGCGCGCGAATGAACTCGCGTCCGAGCACGGGAATCCCGAGCTGCAGCCGGTCCATCTTTTGGCGGCGCTGCTCGAAGATAAAGAAGGCATTGTTCCGCCCGTGCTCGAGAAAATCGGCATCGGTCCTCAGGCCGTGTTGAGCGACGTGTATCGCGAGATCGAAAAGCTGCCCAAAGTTTCTGGTGAGGCGGCCCAGCCCACACTCTCCAGCGCTGCAAACAAATTACTCGATCAGGCCTTCAAAGAAGCTTCCAGCTTCAAGGACGAGTACGTCTCGACCGAACATTTGCTGCTGGCCATCACCCATTTGAAGTCAGACCCGGCGCAAAAAATTCTTGCGCAGCATGGCGCAAACTACGACGCGATTCTCAAAGCGCTCACCGCAGTCCGCGGATCGCAAAAAGTTACCGACCAGAATCCCGAAGCGAAATACCAGGCGCTCGAACGCTACGCTCGCGACCTGACCGAGCAGGCACGCCGCGGTAAGCTCGATCCCGTCATCGGACGCGACGAAGAAATTCGCCGCGTGGTCCAGGTTCTTTCCCGCCGCACGAAAAATAATCCCGTGCTGATCGGCGAACCTGGCGTTGGCAAGACCGCTATTGTTGAGGGCCTCGCTCAGCGCATCATTTCAGGCGACGTTCCCGAGGTGCTGAGGAACAAGCGCGTCGTGGCCCTCGATCTCGGAGCCATGCTGGCAGGTGCCAAGTATCGTGGCGAGTTCGAAGACCGGCTCAAAGCGGTTTTGAAAGAGATAGAAGACTCGCAGGGACAAATCATTCTGTTCATTGACGAACTGCACACGCTCGTGGGTGCTGGCGCTGCCGAAGGGGCGATAGACGCCTCCAATATGCTCAAGCCGGCGCTGGCTCGCGGGGAACTGCGGGCGATCGGTGCCACTACGCTTAACGAATATCGCAAGTACATCGAAAAAGATGCGGCTTTGGAACGTCGTTTCCAGATTGTGTTTGTGGGCGAGCCGAACGTTGAAGACACGATCGCCATCCTTCGCGGACTGAAAGAGAAGTACGAAGTGCACCACGGCGTGCGCATCAAGGATTCGGCAATTGTCGCGGCGGCGACGCTATCGCATCGT
>JASIEN010000548.1 GCA_030045935.1 Candidatus Sulfotelmatobacter sp. | reverse complement strand
GACGCTTTCTTTAGCAATTACGGTCCCAATCATCCTCTGGCTTACGCATCACTGGCCCGTGTAGACAGCAATTGCAAGGCAAAATGGCTCGGAAATCCCACTACAACTGTAATTCTCAGAGTGAGTCGTAGTCAGTAGATTCCGATGCTCAACACGGAGGAAGAAATGAGCACTAATAGTGGAAGGGGCGTCGCCGCGCTCGAAGCAAAGTGCAGCGCGGCGTCGTCCTATCCCTAATGCGTGGGCGGGAGGAGCAGAGACATCCCATTTTGTGCACACATTCTGCACATCGTTTTCAGCGAGATATTGGGAAAGTAACGGATATTCTCCTGTTGGAATGTCAGTCGAAATCACTTCCTCGAAGCCGACTTGTGGCCCGCAATGATTTCCAGTTTAGCCGTCAACGATTGAAGGATGAACCCCTGTGTGGAGTAACGTTTCCTTTGGTAGAGTTTGCGTTGCCTGTGGGTTGATTCGAAGAATGTTAAGATTCGCCACGTCCTTATTGCGGAGGTCCCGTATGCGTTCGATCGTCGTCTCAACCGTAATGCTCTCAGCTCTAATTGCACTCGCTAGTGACACGCCACCTGGCTCCGACGAGTTGACCACAGCCGTCACCCGTATGGCTCGTGTTGGGCGATGCGGCTCGCCTAGCTTCTCCCCGGATGGAAAGACTTTGGCCTTCGTTTGTGACATGAGCGGTGTACCGCAGGTGTGGACTGCTCCCTCCGAAGGCGGCTGGCCCAACCTGGTCACGACTCTGGATGACGCCGTAGCAGCCGTAGAGTGGTCTCCGACGAGCGACTGGCTCGCGCTCTCCGTTGCCCCTGGCGGTGGCATGAACACGCAGATTTATCTTATTCGTCCCGATGGCACGGACTTGAAGCGCTATACCCGCGGTGGAAAGGACAATAACTGGCTCGCGTCTTGGACCCACGACGGTTCCGCTCTCATGATGTCATCCAACGTCCGTGACAGTTCGGCTATGGATTCCTACCTACTCTCGGTCCCTGAAGGAAAAATGAAGATGGTCGCACAGAACCCCGGCGTCGGCACGCTCGAGGATCTGAGCCACGACAACCGGCTGGCCTTGCTTTCACGTATGCAAAACCGAGGTAGCAACGATGTCTACCTGGTAGATACGGACAATGGCAAAGAGGTCAACCTTACGTCACACGAAGGGCCTGGCCAGTTCTCCGGACGATTCTCGCCTAATGCCGAAACAGTTTATCTTGCTTCGAACAAGGACCGTGATCTGAAAGCTTTTGCCAAAGAAAAGATCGGCCCCAACGGTAAGGCCGGGGCAATCCAAGTGGTCGCCGCGCGTGATGACGCTGAGTTGGATGATTTCGAGATCAACGAACAGGGCACGCGAGCTGTTTTGATCTGGAATGTGGCTGGAAAATCCGAGTTGTCCTTTGTTGATCTTCGTACCGACAAGATGATTCCCGGTCCTTCTTTGCCAACGGAATTGGCGTTCGCGCCGAAATTCTCGCGAGATGGGAAACAACTGGCGCTCATTCTCAACGGCTCCGCCGCGCCTTCTGACGTATGGGTACTCGATGTTGCCAGCGGACGCTTCCGCCAGATCACACATAGTCCGCATGCTGGTGTGAACTTCGAGGGTCTAGTGCGCCCCAAACTCGTGCGCTACACCGCACACGATGGGCTGCCTTTGAGCGGATGGCTGTGGTTGCCGCAGCAGTGGAGTACTCCGGGCCCAGTCGTGTTCAGCTTTCACGGCGGACCGGAGGGTGAGGAAGAGCCCGGTTTCCGCAGCGACTACCAGGCGTTGCTTATGGAGGGCATCGCGGTCTTCGCGCCCAACGTGCGCGGCTCGTCCGGTTTCGGCAAGCGTTTCGTCAATCTCGATAACGCCGAGTTGCGCGTCAATGCGGTCAAGGACATCAAGTCCTCTGTAGATTATCTTGTCGACCAGAAAATTGCCGACCCGCAGCGCTTGGGCATTATGGGCGGCTCTTATGGTGGCTACATGACTATGGCCGGTCTCACCGAGTATCCCGATCTCTTCAAAGCGGGAGCTGATCTATTCGGCATCGTCAACTTTGAGACGTTTTTCGCTCACACCGAGCCCTGGATGGCGGCGATCTCGACCATAGAATATGGCGACCCGAAAACCCAGGCCGATTTGCTCAAGCGCTTATCACCCATTCACAAATTGGATCAGGTCAAAGCAGCCACTATCGTCTTGCATGGCGCCAACGATACTAACGTCCCAGTCGTCGAGGCAGAACAGGTAGTCGACAACCTGAAGCAGCGCGGGATTCCTGTGCAATACATCCTGTTTCCCGACGAAGGGCATGGCTGGCGCAAGGTTCCCAATCGTATCCGCTCGACAGTCGAAATCACGCACTGGTTCGTAAAGTACCTGGAAGAACCCAAGTAGCCTACCCCCGTGCCAAGAAAAAACCGTTTCGTCTCGCGGTCCCGAAACGGGCTTCGGAGACAGCGATGAACCTTTATTTCTGGATTCTGAGAAGTGGACTTCAAGCCGACATACCGGTACTTATCCGCGCCAAGTAGCTGCGCTCGTAATCCGTCCAGAATATGGAGACCACTTCTTACCAGCCGACTTCTGGCCCGCCAAGCACTGTCGGTTCAACTTCCGAATAGCTCGTCGCTCAGAAGGTAGAAAGTAAGGGTTACATTACTTAGCCCCCAAAGTGGCTTGGACCAGCAAAAAGGCTCCTAAACAATGCCTAACACTTCGACCTTGAGATGTGTCATCGTACAGCAACCACCTCAACAGAAAGTCTTCGGTGCGTCAGCGCCGCCAAGAAAGCATACTTGTGGAGTGATCTAGCAGCCCTGTAGCGCTTAACCAGCCTCGGTAAATGTATATTCGTGCTGGCCATCGCGAATGACGAGCACCTTCCTGCCGGAACGTTCCCCAACCACGAATTCGAAACCGTCAGCCCCGGGATCAACGGTGATAAACGAAATCGATCCATCGTCGTTCTTCCGCGACGCCACCTTGCTCTTGAACCCGTCGAACTGGAACGTGGTCCCTCCGTCCTCATTCAGCACGGTAATCTGGCCGAGCTCTTTGCTGGTATATTGCTTCGCCAGAGCGTTCACCAGTGCCGGATCGGCAGGGATGACCAGCCTTTCCCTATCCTTGGCCAGTTGGGCTTTGTGACGCGCTGCCTGAGAGGCAACGTCGCCGGCTGCTTCTTGTTTGCCGTCAAAGACGATCTCCAGCAGGCGCCGCCCGAAAGGCCCCAGGAGCATTCCTCCGTTGTCGGAATTCGTGAGGATGACTGCGCCAACGCCGGAATCAGGCAGCAAAAAGAAGTTACTTCTGAAGCCGATCATGCTGCCGCCATGGCTCACGACGGGAATACCGTATTTGCGGCTGACGCTTAAGCCCATGCCATATGTCGCATCTTCTCCCGTAGAAATTTGCGGGGCACGCCGCGCGAGTAGGTTCTCTGACGAAACCAATTGTTTACCATTCGGCAACTTGCCCAGCGAGAGCTCGTCCTGGACATACCTGGCTAAATCGGCGGCCGAGGTCCACACGCCGCCCGCGGGACGCGCCGGCACGATCGAATAATTGAGATCCATGCTGGCAATGCTCGGCTTCCCATCCACATCGTCGGCGTGAGGCGTGGCGTGATTGCCGGCAAGAGCGCGTGCATAATCGAATGTTGTGGAATTCATGGCCAAAGGGTCGAAAATCATCTTCTGCATCGCCAGGTCGTAGGCCGCGCCGAGTTCTGTATCCGTATACACTAGGTGCCCGCCAATGTACCCCGCAGCGGTCGCCATGAGATTGCTGTATTGGAAGACCTCGCCGAACTTGCTGGTTGGCTGCATCGTACCCAGCAAGGCCATCTCAGATTCGGGTGTAGCTTTCTTGAAGTCGAACAGCCATTCCAG
>JASIEN010000547.1 GCA_030045935.1 Candidatus Sulfotelmatobacter sp. | reverse complement strand
ACACTTGATTCGTCTAAATCACTCGTTTAGAACCGATCCGAAAGATCAGTTAGAGCCCGCCCTGCGACGCATGGGGAAGGGATCGTATTTTCTCTTTCGATTATGATCAGCTGTCGTTAGCTGGATTAACCGCGCCCCTGCTAGTAGAATTCGCGGTTCAGAAAACAATTCCTCGCGGAATCCTTCGCGAGCGCGAGGCAGGCCTGGGCGAGGTCCGCTTTCTGAATCCCGATGGAACGCCAGCGGCTTCGGCGGGCGGGTCGCAGTAGCTCATTCGGCGTCGTGTCGATTTGAAACGCCGCGGCCTTAGCCCCGCCGGGCTCAGACACTTTAACTATTCGTCCTCGAACGAAGGATGCTCTTAGTCCACGCGGTCGATCACCGCGTTAGCTTCACGTATGGCGCGGCCTTCGTCGCTGGTGCGCTCGAGTGTTTGGTTGGCGACTTTGCGCCAGACCTCGCCCAATCTTCCTTTCGCCAGCTTGTTGTGCCGAACAGAGTCAGCGTCGTTTAACCACGGCATACTAGGACGCCTTCCGCTGCCCCTTCCTGGTCGCCGCGCCTTTGACGGCCTCTTCTTCCAGGATGCCGTGCTCACGCTTCGTTTCAACCGCTTTGGCGGCAGCTTCTTTCAGTTCGCCGCGCTCACGCTTGGTCTCAACGCCTTTGGCGCTCGCTTCTCCCCGGTGCATTTGTGGATGAGAGCCGCCGTGCAATTCGTGCCAGTTCGTTTCGGAAAGGTCCACATCATAGTATTTCGCGGCCTTCTCGATGTTAGCGAACGCCAGAGCCCTGTCCTCATCGGAGACATCGATGACTTGATCGAATCGCGCGACAGCATTGCGCACGTGCGAGGCGTCGGTCATCGGCTCTTTCCGCTGCTTGGGAAAGGCAAAGACACTGTCGGGTAAGTCGCTTTTCATGGTCAGTTCGCCATGTTTTTCATGAGGTTCCCAGGTTGGTTCAACAGTTTTCACGTCCCACCTCCGTTTTTTCTTCCAAAACAACAGCAATAGATGCGCCCGGTCCCATAAAAGGTAACAAGAAAGATGGTGCGGCGAACGTGAGTCGCCTCACTCACATTGACGCCTCCCAACCTCCCCCCTTACCCTGTAACGTGCACGTGAAAAATTCCGAACTCCCTCGCCCCGCCGTCGCCGACGACATCACCGAACTGGTCGGCGGCACGCCCCTCTTACGCCTCAAACGCCTCACTCCCCCCAGCTCTGCCGATCTCTTTGCCAAACTCGAATATCTCAATCCCGGAGGCAGCGTAAAAGATCGCGCCGCCATCGGCATCATCCGCCGCGCTGAGCAGCAGGGCCAACTCCGCCCCGGAGGCACCATCGTCGAAGCCACCGCCGGCAACACTGGCATCGGCCTGGCGCTCATCGGCGTCAATCGCGGATACAAGGTCAAACTTTTCGTCCCCGAAAATTTTTCTCAGGAAAAAGTCATCATCATGCGCGCGCTCGGCGCACATGTCGAACGTACTCCCGATTCTGAAGGTATGGCGGGCGCCATCCGCCGCGCCAAAGAACTTGTCGCTACCGACCCAACCGCATTCATGGCCGGCCAGTTCGAAAACATGGCCAATCCTGACTACCACTACGAAACCACTGCCGCCGAACTCTACGAACAGATGGACGGCAAAATCGATGCCGTCGTCCTCGGCTGCGGCACCTGCGGCACTTTCACGGGCGTCGCACGCTACATGAAGGAGCACGCACCCGGCGTTCATGCCGTAGCGGTCGAAACCCAGGGATCAATTATGCAAGGCGGCGAGCCCGGCCCGCACAAAGTGGAAGGCATCGGCGTCAGCTTCATTCCAAAAACGTTCGACGCGTCGGTCTGCGACGAAATCATCATGGTGAACGATATAGATGCCTTCGACATGGTCAAGCAACTCGCTGCCAAGCAAGGCGTGCTGGCCGGCTCCAGTGCCGGAGCGGCGGTTTATGCCGCCGTGCAGGTAGCGAAGCGTCTCGGAGCAGGGAAGCGCGTGGCGACGATCATTCCCGACTCGGCCGAGAGATATCTATCCAAGAAAATCTTCGAGGGGGGAGTTTAAGTTGTCCGCGAGCTTCGCTCGCGCGGACAGCCGAGGGCGGCTGTCCCTACGTGCCCCTTCCATTGCCCCATCAGATCTCCTCAAGCCAATCCCCGCAACTGCCGATGTACTAGTAACCGGGGGTCAGTGTGCTTCGGAGAAAAGTCGTTTTCATCTTCATCCTCATCTTTGTCCCTATCTTTTCTGGCAGCCTCTCCGCCCAGGACTTGTCCGGTATTCAACTCCATGGTTTTGTCACGCAGGGCTTCATGTTTAGTACGCACAACAACTATTTGACCATGCAGACCAGCTCCGGCAGCCTGCAATGGACCGACGGCGCGTTCAGCATCTCTGATTCGATTAACGATAATCTGCGGGTGGGAGTTCAGGTCCACATGTTCCAATTGGGTCAGCTCGGCGGTCCTAACCTTCACGTTGACTGGGCGTCGGGAGATTACCGCCTCAACGATTATTTCGGATTTCGCGCTGGAAAAGTGAAGACGGTCATGGGATTGTTCAACGACTCTCAGGACATCGACGCGCTTTTCCTCTGGACTTTGCTGCCGCAGGGTTCCTATCCCATCGACAACGAAGGTTTTTTCCTGTCACACATTGGCGGCGAGGTATACGGTTATTTGCCTCTCGGCAAACGCGCCGGAAGGCTGCGCTATGACGGCTATGCCGGCTACTCGTATCTTCCTTTGGACGAAGGCTACATCAAGCAGATCGAAGATGCCGGCCTCATCTTCACCAACGCTCCCACCGGCAAAACTTACGGCGGCGATTTGCGCTGGGAAACTCCACTGAAGGGATTGCTGGTTGGATACAGTCCCATGGTTTTGGGCCTGAACGGATCGGCGCCCGGAGGAAACCTGAACGTCCCAACATTTTATATGAGCGCATCCTACGCGCAATTCACCCGAGGAAAATTCTACCTCGCGACAGAATACGACAAAGCGCCCTACAGCGAATTCTTAACGATAGGTCAACAACAGATGTTCATTCCCCAGGACATGCACGACTGGTATCTCATGGCCAGCTACCGCCTGACCAAACGGCTTCAAGTGGGAAGTTATTACAGCTACTCCGTCAACGCAGCCCTCGATACCTCGCAGCCGGCGAATTATTCGAAGGACTTCGTTTTGTCCGAGCGCTATGATTTCAATTCTTATTTCTACGCCAAGATTGAAGATCATTTTCTGCACGGTACCGGGCAAGGTTATTACCAAAGCACCAACCCGAACGGTCTAGCCACCAATTCCAACATTTTGACGGCAAAGATCGGCTTCAGTTTTTAGAGAACTCCTTGCGAAGGCAACCGATCGCGGCGCGCCCTAAATCCCGGAAGCGCCGTGGAAGAGTGGCGCTTCAGCGCCGTGTTAAGTCCCGCCGCTGAGCCGCATAGATCAAATGAGATTTTCCCGTTAAGATTCTAGAACGACAATGAAATCCAATAAACTCGGCTTCGCAACCCGCGCCATCCATGACGGACAAGCTCCCGACCCGCTCACCGGCGCGGTCGCTGTCCCAATCTACGCAACTTCGACTTACGTGCAGCAGGGTATCGGCGAGCACAAAGGATACGAGTACTCTCGTGTCTCCAACCCCACGCGCACCCGCCTTGAGCAGAATCTGGCCTCGCTCGAAGGCGGCATCGCCGCCCCTGTCTTTGCCAGCGGCATGGCGGCCATCAACGCCGTCGCCAGCCTGCTAAGCGCCGGCGACCACGTCGTCTGCGGCAACGATCTCTACGGGGGCACTCCGCGCCTGTTCACCCAGGTGCTGAAAACTTTTGGCCTGGAATTTTCTTTCATCGACACCACCGACGCTGTAAACGTCGGCCGCGCCATTCAGAAGAACACGCGTATGGTTTATGTCGAGACGCCGACCAATCCCCTGATGCGCATCAGCGACCTGAAAGCCATCAGCCAGATTTGCCGCCGCCACAAAGTTGAGCTCGTCGTCGACAACACCTTCATGTCGCCATATTTTCAGCAGCCCCTCGCGCTGGGTGCAGACATGGTGATCCACTCGACCACAAAATTCTTGAACGGCCATAGCGACGGCCTCGGCGGAGTCGTCGTTTGCAACAAGCCCAAGCACGCGGAAAAGCTGGCTTTCTTGCAGAAAGCTGCGGGGGCCATTCTTTCCCCGTTCGAATGCTGGCTGATCCTGCGTGGCGTGAAAACCCTGGCCGCCCGCATGGAAATCCATGACCGCAACGGCCGCGGTGTCGCGAAGTTTTTGGCGAAGCATAAAAAGGTCAGCAAGGTTTTTTATCCCGGGCTGCCCGATCACCCGCAACACGACTTAGCCAAGCGCCAGATGAGCGGCTTCGGATCGATGATCACCTTTGAAACCGGCTCATTTAAAAACGCCAACAAGATGCTGACAAAACTGCGCATCTGCTCGCTGGGCGAATCGCTCGGCGGAGTGGAGACATTGATCTCGCACCCCGCCACGATGACTCACGCCGCGCTCGGTGAAAAAGGCCGCAAAGCGATCGGAATCACCGACGGCATGGTGCGGATTTCCGTGGGAATCGAGAATGTGGAAGATATTCTTGACGATCTGGAGTCTG
>JASIEN010000546.1 GCA_030045935.1 Candidatus Sulfotelmatobacter sp. | reverse complement strand
CCTGCTACACCCCGATGAAAGAGGACGACCGCGGTTATCTGCTGACGGAATCGGGCGCACGCAAAATTGCCGCCAACGTTTTGGCTGATTTTCAGAAGCTCATGCCGGCATTCAACGCCGACCCGGTTGAAGTTCAGATTTACCGGCGCGGACATCCGTTATACATGTCAACGCCCGGTCTCTATACGCAGGTGCAGCCACTGACGCGGCATCCCATGGATCGCGTTTTCTTCGCGAACACCGACTCGCAGGGGCCGGAATCCACCACCAACACTGGCATTCTGGCCGCGCAGCGCGCAGTAAAAGAAGTCGAGGCGCGCCTGGCGGGACGGCCAATGCCAAAGCAGGAGGCATCAGCGGGCTGACCTTCACGCGATGAGAGCGAGCCGGCGTGAACTCTCCTCTACTCCCTCTCTGATGCCGACCGCCGCATACAACTCGCGGGCTTCTTCCCAAAGCGATTTTGCCTGCTCAACTTCCCCCGCTTCCTGTTTGAGAATGGCATAGCCTCGGACGGCGTTCGCCAGGTCCAGCGGCTGGGTCCGCTTATGCGTGCGGTAGAGTTCCAGCGCTTCGCGATAATTGGCATCGGCTGCGGCCGTCAGACCTTGATGTCTTTGAATGTCGGCGACATGGCGAATGGTGTGCGCCAGTATCAGGGAGTCATTTCCTTTTCTGTAGATGGCAGCCGCTTCTTCGTAGCACGAGACTGCTGCGTCGTTGTTGTGCAGATCTCTCTCGATCTGGCCAAGGGCGGTAAGACACCTCGCCAAAGCAATCTCTTCGCGCGCCTGGCGGCACTGGCCTACCGCCCAAATCAGGTCGCGTTTAGCATCATCAAGCCGATTTTCTTTTCGCGCCTGAAGTGCACGGATGCGGAATTGTTCCGATTCTTCCGACATATGGTGGATTCTAACCTACGCATAGTAAAGTGATAAGAGGGTTTATTCAAGCCGCAAAGGCACTCAGATAAATGAAGGAAATCAGGTGAGTTCCAGCATTCGCAATATCGCCATTATCGCGCACGTGGACCACGGCAAGACCACGCTGGTTGATGCCATGCTCAAGCAAAGCGGCACATTTCGCGCCAATGAAACCGTGGCCGAGCGCGTTATGGATTCGAACGAACTGGAGCGTGAGCGCGGCATTACGATACTGGCTAAAAACACTGCCATTTTCTATCACGACGTAAAGATCAACATTGTCGACACGCCCGGCCACAGCGATTTTGGCGGCGAAGTGGAGCGTGCGCTGAAGATGGTCGACGGCGTTATGCTTCTGGTCGACGCCAGTGAAGGTCCGCTGCCCCAAACCCGCTATGTGCTGGGCAAGGCGCTGGAGGCTCATTTGCCGCCAATTGTGGTGATCAACAAGATCGACCGCACGGATGCACGGCCGCAGGAAGTGCTGAACGAAATCTACGATCTGTTTATCGATCTTGACGCCAAGGAAGAGCAGCTCGAGTTTCCTGTCCTCTATACCAATGCGAAACGAGGGACAGCGTCTACGGATGCGAAAATTGCCGGTGAAGACCTGCGTCCGTTGTTTGATGCCATTTTGAATACAATTCCTCTTCCGCAGGGAGATTCCGCCGGGCCTTTGCAAATTCTGGTCGCGAATTTGGATTACAGCGATTACCTGGGTCGCCTGGCCATCGCTCGCGTTTTCAACGGGACCATGCGCACGGGAGAAGATGTTGCGATTGCCAAACGCGACAGCTCGCTCGAAAAGACCCGCATCACAAAGCTGTTTTCCTTTTCCGGCCTGAAACGTACTGACATCACAGAAACAACTTTGGGTGACATCGTTGCGGTCGCCGGTGTGGAAGGCATTACGATTGGTGAAACCATAACCAATGTCGAAAATCCGGCGCCGCTGCCGCCCATCGTGATCGACGAACCCACAATCGCCATGTCGTTCACAGTAAATACTTCCCCGTTTGCCGGCCGCGAAGGAACGTATGTCACTTCGCGAAATCTGCGCGAGCGGTTGGAAAAAGAACTGTTGACCAACGTCTCACTTCGCGTCGAGGAAATGGGAACGACCGATTCATTCAAGGTCATGGGCCGCGGCGAACTGCAGCTCTCCATCACCATCGAGATGATGCGGCGCGAAGGCTACGAATTAATGGTCGGCAAACCGGAAATCGTGACCAAGAGAATCGACGGCAAGCTCATGGAACCGGTTGAACACCTCACCGTCGATGTTCCCGAGGAATTTGTCGGCGTAGTCATGGAGCAGCTTGGCGCCCGCAAGGGCGAAGTCGTCAACATGCACAATCACGGCTACGGCCGCGTGCGCGTGGAGTTCCGTGTGCCCAGTCGCGGGTTGATCGGGTTGCGAAGCCAGTTGCTCACCGACACGCGCGGCACCATCGTCATGAATTCGTTGTTCGATGGATACACAGAGTGGCAGGGAGAAATCCCCCACCGGATCACCGGCGCGTTGATCGCCGATCGCCCGGGAGTTTCGACAGCCTACGCACTGTGGGGATTACAGGAGCGCGGCGAGCTTTTTGTCGGCCCCGGCGTTGAACTCTACGAAGGAATGATCATTGGCGAGAACGCAAAAGACAACGATCTGGATGTGAACGCGGTACGTGAAAAGAAGTTGACCAACATGCGCGCCTCGACCGCCGATGAGGCGATCCGTCTGGTGCCCTTCCGCCAGTTGAATCTTGAGCAGGCAATCGAGTTTATCGCCGACGATGAATATGTCGAGATCACGCCAAAGTCACTGCGGCTGCGGAAGAAAGTTTTGCAGGCAAACAAGCGAAAGAAGAGCGCGCTGGCGGTGGTGGAAGACACATAACTGTCCGGATACTTGCACGCGCTGATCGCCTTGCACGAAATGCAACCGTAAGGGAAACTGGACATCCTAGTCGAGATAGCTCATCTCGCGGGGCAAGTCGGAATGCACAGGAACCTCAAAATCAGCGCGATTCTGCGAGAAAGCATCCCGGCATAAGAAGTAGCGTGACGCAAGGCATGTTTGAATTCCCAGCTGCATCGATCCACAAAAGTGAGAAAAAAAAAGGAGAGCAAGAATGAAATCGACGCCATCAAAACCTAGCATTGTTTTCTGCCACGGGCTTTGGGCAGACGGTTCCTGCTTCAGCAAGGTAATCGTTCCCCTGCAGGCCGAGGGGTACGAGTGCATTGCCGCGCAGTACGGACTCAACTCAACAGCAGAGGACGTTGCCTTGACAAAAGCAACGATCGGCCGGGTCAGCAGCCCGGTGATCCTTGTCGGCCATTCTTACGGTGGAAGCGTCATCACCGGCGCCGGAAGCGACGATCGCGTTGCCGGCCTGGTTTACATCTGCGCGCTTGCCCCGGACGCGGACGAGTCTTCGCAGACGCAGCAGTCCAACTTTCCGAGGACACCGGTCTTCTCCCACATCGACGTCAAAGACGGACGCATCTGGCTGCTTCCGGACGGCATCGACGATTTCGCCGGCGATTTGACTGAGCAAGAGAAAAAGCTGGTTCTGGCGACACAGGGTGTTCCCAAACCCGATCTCTTCGAGGCAAAAGTGGGAGGGACCGCCTGGAAATCGAAGCCCAGCTGGTACATCGTGGGCAAGAAAGACCGCACCGTTCATCCCGACCTGGAGCGCTTTTTTGCCAAGCGCATGGGTGCAACCACCTACGAACTCGACAGCAGCCATGTGCCGATGCTCTCCCAACCGGAGCGCGTCATCGACGTAATCCATGCCGCGGCAAAAGCCGTTCAGGAAGCTGCGGCCGCGTAAAATACGAAGCGCCTGCAGGCGAGTCGGCGGCAAGAAGTCTTTCAATCACGGACGTGCTCGTGAAGACAACGGCTGAACAAAACAAAAAGCTCGTGCTGGAGGCATTCGACACGCTCTTCAACAAGCGTGACTACGAAGCGGCAAAACGCTACTGGTCTCCCAGCTACATCCAGCACAGCGCTCATATCGAACCCGGCCGCGAAGGCTTGTTCAACCTGGCACGCAGCGCGCCTCCCGAATTGAAGTACGAACACGACCTGATTGTGGCCGAAGGGGACTTTGTCATTTCTCACGGGCGATTCAGCGGTCGCGGTTCGCCCGTGAATTGGATTGCCGCCGACATCGTGCGAATCGAAAACGGGCTTCTTCAAGAACACTGGGATGTGCTTCAGGACGAAGCCACCGAAGAGCAGTCCAAAAGCAAAGCCCCGATGTTCGGGACGAGCTTCCCGAAATGAGCGGGGTTGTTTGATATGGCAGGGTGCTCCATTTCTCGCGCATTTTGCGCGAGAAGTGGGGGCTTCAGGTGGCACTTCAGCGCCCGAAGGAGATTCGCACCGCCTGCAACATGACCCACCTAACTCCGTTGCTTCACGGAGCCTCGTATGTACCTCCTTCAGGGGTGACGATTTTGCGACACACTAATGTGCGTAAACTACTGATTTTAAACGACAGGGGTGTGGGGGTGACAAACTTACAACCCTTGCATTGAAAACAAACAGTTTGCCCGATTTCGCCAGCCGGCAAATATGTTTTTCGCTATGGTATCGCGACAGAAATATACGGTTTCTCGGCAAGAATCGCACAACCGCAAGTTTTGCTCGTTTCCAGCAGGAAAACAGATCCTCAAGGCTCTTTGACAGGCAGTATTGACAAACCTGTTATACTTTTGCCCGCATTCGACTGTCCGCCAGTTCCGGCCGCGATTTCCAGGAAGGTTTGCCGACCTGTCAGTCCGCAGTGAGCTTGCAATCGACAGCTCAATGCGGAGGCGTGCGTGAAGAACATTTTCGTGGGGAACCTGAGCTTTAACACATCGGAAGACGAACTGCGGCAGTTGTTTGAACCTTTCGGGCAGGTTGATCGGGTCAGCATCTTGACGGACCGCGACACAGGGCGCTCGCGGGGTTTCGGCTTCGTGGAAATGGCCAACAACGAAGAGGGCGACAAAGCGATCACCGCTTTGAACGGGTCGCAGTCTGGCGGCCGAACTCTCAACGTGAACGAGGCGCGGCCGAAGAGCGATTTTGGCGGCGGCGGAGGAGGCGGCGGCGGCGGCCGTGGTGGCCGCGGCGGCGATCGCGGAGGACGAGATCGGGGCGGGCGAGATCGGCGGTATTAGCGAAACGATATTGGCGAAACTCTGATCGCGGCTTTTCGAGTTGGATCTTTTCCTCGTCGTGTGCGCGGAACGGAGCTACGCTCGCATCGTTTCAGCCCGGAACGTGTAAACTAAGCTCTGGACTGCGCCCGTAGCTCAGATGGATAGAGCGATTGCCTCCGGAGCAATAGGTCGGGAGTTCGAATCTCTCCGGGCGCACCATGACTCGGCGAAATTCCGGGATCAGTCCGAGATCCTTCGCCAAAGACGGGCTCAGGATTTCGGCTGCGGGCTCCCGCCTTCGCTTCGTTCAGGCTCACGCCCGCAAAGCGCCTCAAGTTCGAAGCTCTCCGGGCGCACTAGATCGCCCCTGACCCAGTCAATTTGTGGGCACGAGTGCCTACGCCACACGCGGTTTAGTGAGACGCAGAAGTTCCATTAAAATCTGCTACGCCGAGCTTCACCACTGTGCCTCGCCTGGGCTTGGCTTCTTCGGTTTTCTCGGACTTGGACGTTTCGGGTTCCGCCGATGACTGAGGCTTCTTTTCGACTTTTTTCTCCTCGGCCTTCTTCTCGGGTTCAGGCGGAGTCGGTGGCTGCTCCGTCCAGGCTCCATAGACCCGGCCGCCGTAGGCAGCCAGTCCGCTGTAATCGCCGAAAAAAACGTCGTGGACTTCGAACGGTTCGCTCGTCCAGGCATAGTTTTGGAAGGTCTGCCCACCGTCTGTCGAGCGCGCCAGTGTAACAGTTTGACTGCGACCCGTCGGGTCACCGCGGCGGTCATAGAAAACTACACTCGCCACACCGTCGACCGGATCGACTGCCAACCATTGAAAGAACTGATCAGCTCCGTCATGAACCGGATCATTGTTCACGCGCACGGCTTCGCTCCATTTCTTACCGCCGTCGGTTGAAGTCGAACACCAGATGTCCAAATCGCCGTTGCGGTAATCGCTCCAGGTGACAAAGAGCTTCTGGCTGTGCGGATCAATGGCGATCTGCGGAAAACCGTTGGCGCGATCGAGCGTCTGAATCGCGAACATGATCGGCGCGGTATGAATGATGGGTCTGGCACGCGAGAAGGTTTTGCCGCCATCTTTGGAGATGGTCAGGAAAATGTCATCGTCCTGGCTCCAGGTGGCATACAGGCGGCCGTCGGGGCCGACCGCACCGTCGAATCCTTCGGCTGCTCCGTTGTCATCTCGCGGTAGACCGGGGTGACGGTCGATTTCAACGGGCGTGGACCAGGTTTTGCCGTCATCGGTAGAACGGGAAAGAACAATTTGGGAGTCGGCGATGCGCCAGCGCGTCCAGCCGACATACAGACTGCCGGCATACTTGCTGTTGCTGGTGTCGGCCACGATGTAGGGCTTGTCTTCGAATGGAATTCCGGGCTGGGTGGGCTGTTCGGCCACTGGAAAATGATTTGCCTCCCAAGTTTTGCCGCCATCGAGCGAGCGGCGCACAAAGATGCCATTGCGCGTGGCCCCATGGGCCCAATAGTTGAATGTGCCGAGCTTGTCGAAAGCGATATAGCAAACGAAAGCGTGGCCCTGGTTGTCGAATGTTGTCGAAACATCCCCCGAAACTCTGTAATTTGGCGGCGCCACGCCTTCTGCTGCTTTCCAGGTGCGGCCGGTATCCTCGGAGTACGACGCGTGAACATTGTCTTGAAAAACTGCGACTACTTGCCGCGGATTGTTCGGATTCACCGCCACGGACGGTTCGGTAAAGTCGCCTGGCTCAGGCGTCAAGGCAAAGATCTCTGCGCCGGGCGCTTTGGGGAGCGATTGGGCACCGAGGACGAGCGAAAGGCTCGCTACAGTAGCGATCAACAAGGTCACATTCAAAACGCGAGCGAAGCACATTGTGAAGTGCGACTCCTGGAATGAGGGTTCAGTAGTACCCAATTGCGGATTGTCTCATGGGAACGGCGAAAAGCTTAAGCCGGGGAGATGGCCCCGTTCGGCCGCTCTCGCTCCCTTAGAGCAGGCTCCGCAGGGCCGAAGAGTACGCAAAAGGAACCTTACCGAGAATGCGGAGGAATTTCTGAGGGCCTTAGCTTGCCGAGGCGGGATTGTCAGAGACGCGAATCGTGAAATTCACCGTGATACGGGCCTTGGTTTCGATGGGCTGACCATTTTGCAGAACTGGCTTGAAGTGCCACTCGCGCACAGCCTGCTGCGCGGCGCCGGCCAGAATGGCAGGGCCACTCACTACGTGCAGGTTCTCAACCGTGCCATCGGCGCCAATGAGCGCCTGCAGCACCACTGAACCCTGCACGCGGGAATTATTTCCGAGCGTCGGGTACACCGTTTGAATGGTCTGGCGGATTTCAGGAGCGGCTACCGGCATGATGCGCTCGCGCTCGGCTGCGGCAACGGGCTGCTCCGCGGCGGAAACTT
>JASIEN010000545.1 GCA_030045935.1 Candidatus Sulfotelmatobacter sp. | reverse complement strand
GCGAGAAAGTGGGTGGCACAGCCGAACAGGGTTATCTACACTGCGGCCCCAATGGGGCAGGCCACTTCGTCAAGATGGTGCACAACGGCATCGAATACGGGATCATGGCGGCTTACGCCGAAGGGCTGGCCGTCTTGCGATCCGCCAACGTCGGGAAGCACCAGGAAAAAATTGATGCCGAGACCACGCCCTTACGCAACCCGGAGTATTACCAATACGAACTTAACCTCCCGGATGTAACGGAGGTTTGGCGCCGCGGCAGCGTGATCGCATCCTGGCTGCTGGATCTGACCGCAACCGCTTTGCTTCAGGACCCGCAGCTTTCGAAGTTTACGGGGCGAGTCTCTGACTCTGGCGAGGGACGCTGGACCATCAAAGCCGCCATCGACGAAGGCGTTCCAGTCCCGGTTCTTTCTACTTCGTTGTATGAGCGCTTCAGCTCGCGCGGGGATGCGGAATTTGCGGATCAGCTGTTGTCGGCCATGCGATATGAATTTGGCGGACACTTGGAGAAAACCTCCGAGGGATCAAAAGCTGCCTAAAGGAGACCAATCATGAGTGCTACTCACTCCGACGCTCTCGTATTCTTCGGCGCTACCGGCGATCTCGCTTATAAGAAGATCTTTCCTGCCCTGCAAGCGATGGTCAAGCGCGGGCATTTGAACGTGCCAGTAATCGGCGTGGCCAAGGCCGGCTGGAATCTCGACCAGCTGCGCGCGCGGTCGCACGATAGCCTGGAAAAACATGGCGGAGTCGATTCTGCAGCTTTTGAAAAGCTGAGCAGTCTATTGCGCTATGTTGACGGCGATTACCAGGACCCATCTACCTTCAACGCCCTTCGCAAAGAGCTTGGAAATGCGCATAACCCCGCTCACTACCTGGCCATTCCGCCGGTCTTATTTGAAACCGTTGTTGAACAGCTGGCGAAATCGAATTGCGCCAACGGCGCTCGAGTCATTATCGAGAAGCCATTCGGCCACGATTTGGCCTCGGCGAAAGAGCTGAACAAAGTTCTGCTTGGAATATTTGACGAATCCGACATATTCCGCATCGACCATTACTTGGGAAAAACGCCCGTCAGCAACATGATTGCCTTTCGCTTTGCCAACACTTTTGCGGAGGCGTTTTGGAATCGCAACTATATCGCCAGCGTTCAAATCACCATGGCCGAGAATTTCGGAGTCGAAGATCGAGGAGCCTTCTACGATCAAACAGGCACGGTGCGCGACGTGGTGCAGAACCATCTGTTCCAGATATTGTCGAATCTGGCGATGGAGCCGCCCGTCCGGACTGACAGCGAGTCGGTGCGCGACGAGAAGGTGAAAGTTCTGAAGGCGATTCCGGCGATCGAAGCAAAAAACCTGGTGCGAGGGCAGTTCCGAGGCTATCGCGACGTAAAGGGCGTAGCCAAGGACTCACAGACAGAGACTTTCGCTGCCTTGCAATTGGAAATAAATTCCTGGCGCTGGAAGGGCGTTCCCTTCTACATTCGCGCCGGGAAATGCTTGCCGGTCACCTCTACAGAAGTTCTTGGCAGATTCCGCAAGCCGCCGACACTTATTCCGGACTCCGTACTCACAGCGAACCACCTCCGGTTCCGCATCAGCCCTGATGTCACTATCGCGATGGGATTGATGTTCCTGGGTCAAGGCGAGAAGTTGTCGCTGGAAACGGGCGAGATGGTAGCCGCCCGCGCTCCGCGTGCCGGCGATATGGACGCCTACGAACGCCTGTTGGGTGCGGCAATGGAGGGCGATGCGACTCTCTTCGCGCGAGAAGATTACGTGGAAGAAGCATGGCGCATCGTCGATCCGATTTTGAAACAAGGTATACCTGTTCATTCCTACGCGCCAAATACGTGGGGGCCCGAACAGGCCGAACGCATAACACCCGTTGGCGGGTGGGACAATCCGATCGTCGGTCAAGACACTCCTTCGATTGCGCGCCAGGCGGCTTGAAAACAGGCTTGCACTTCAATCGGGCGAGAGATTCCGCCGGCATCGGGAATCGGACACCTGCGCGAAAACTTGCTGAGGGAAAATCCAGAGAACCGGACAGGGGTTTTCGAGGGCTTTACCACGACCACTCTAAGAAGCGCCTTTTACGAAAGAGAGGGCGGTCGCGGGCAAAGAGACCGTCGCTTCCCCAGCAATTACGCGTCGGGCACGAAGGTTCTTCAGTTTCAGGATCAGCGGCGTAGTAACTTCCTGACCTTTGGAAACAACCAGGGCGCCATCGCCACTCCGAATTTCACCCTGAATAATCATGCCTGGCGAGAGTAGTTCGATGCGGCAGTTCTGAATCTCCCCTTCTTCAGCGTTGGGATCAAGTGTGATCAGCGCATCGAAGAACTCCCGGCTAAAGCCTTTGTTGCGCATGGTAAGAAGGTGTACCGCTTCCGTTCGTGAAGTTCCCTTGTGGATCAGTTCTTCATAGGCCAGGACCAGGCGCAGCATTCCAGCCCCCATGTGCACATCCGCCATATCAGGGTCGCTGCCTTCCGGGACCGGCCGGTTCTGATGCTCAATCATCCACGCGATCGGCTCCAGGCGGGGAATCTTCGAGAGCAATCCTGCAGCTATGTCCGGATGCGCGTCATAGAGGGACTGCTCGCTGGCCGAAAGTTTTTCTCCGCTGTAAACGGCCTCGATCGTCTCCGGGGGCAGGGTGACACAGCCGAGTTGCGACATCATGGCGGCCACCTCGTAGCGCCACGGATTCCCCAGTCTCATCCTGGTGACGACGTGGTGCATGTAGCGGCAGGCGCGCTCGGCGCGACTGAAGGCGGTGGGATTGACCAGGCTGAGCACCTCAGTCAGGACCTGAATGCCGCCGCTCAGGGTTTGTTCCAGGAGATTGCTCTCCGCTGTGACAAGACGGTACTGTACCAGCGCTGCGGTCAGGGCTTTGGCCATCATCTCCTTGCTGCAGGGCTTAGTCAGGAAACGAAAAATGGCCCCTTCGTTGATGGCGTCAATGGCCGTGTCCATGTCAGCGTTGCCGGTCAACATGACGCGAATCGTATTCGGCGCGAGGGTCTTAATCCTGCTCAAGAGCTCGATGCCATCCATTCCCGGCATCCGCATATCAGAAACTACGACCGCATAGGGTCCGTTTTCGGTCACGAGTTGCAAAGCTTGCTCGCCTCCCAGAGCCGTCTCCATCTGAAATTCGCGCCCTAGAATGCGCCGGTAACCGGAAAGGACCGCGGCATCGTCATCCACGAGAAGGAACTTTTCCGCCATGATATTCGCCTCTCTTAACTCTGTTTGTGCTCCTCGATTGCCTCGCATTGTTGCTGCCAGACTGGGAGCCGATCTTGCAGGCCAACGCGTGCCAGCAGGCCGGGGTCCATGGCATCATCTTCCGCGAAGCGTCCTAATCCATACCGTTCCTGGCTCCAGCGTTCAGCCACCTGAACTGCGAGCAGGGGACAGAAGCCGGTAACAGCCACTGGCGAGGGTGCGTGATGGCCGGCCACTGCGTCCACGACGGAATACGGCAACCCCCATAGCCCCAGTAGATACGCCCCTACGAGAGCGTGCGTGCCACCAAAGATTTCTTTCTCCTGTTTCGCAGCCGGCAGGTCTCGGTTCGGCTTTGAGCACAACGCCTCAAACTGATCGCCGCAGGTCGAAGCCAGAACAATCCAGCCAATTTCGTGCAGCAATCCCGCGGCAAAGCAGTTTTGAACCACGACTTCACTAGCTTCCTCGCAGCGGGCAATAGCCTGGGCATATTGAGCGGTGGTGTAAGCATGCTTCCACAAGGGTGCAAGAGAGTCTGCCAAAGGCTCGGGAAGCTCGGAGAACAGACCGCCGGACAGAACCGTAGTCCGAAGATTATCGATTCCCATGATCGAGACTGCTTGTTGCGGACTGGAAAGGCAGGAGGCCGTGCCCAGAAAACCGGAGTTGACCAGTTGCAGCAGTTTGGCCGTCATGCCCAGATCCCGGCTTACGATGTCGCCGACTTCCCGCAGGCTGGGATGGGTGGACTCCAGTTCGTTACGCAGCCGGCGATAGAGCAGCGGCAGACTGGGCACGGCTTCCATCTGTGAGACTTTTTGCTTCAATTCCGGACTGTCCAACACGTCCCGCAGCGCCAGGGCGCACTTCAATTTTTGTTTCAGTTCCTCAATGTCACACGGTTTTGACAGGTACTGATGGGTCGGCCGGATGGCACGAAAGATGGCATCCTTGTCCGCCTGCCCGGAGAGCACCATGCGCACCGTCTCGGAAAAACGTTTTCTGACCAGGTCGAGCAACTGTGCGCCATCCATGCCCGGCATCCGCATGTCGCTGATGACCACGTCAAAGGGCGTGCGTGCCATGGCCTCCAAGGCCTCTGGACCTCCCGTCACAAAGTGCATTTCCCATTGGTCGCGCATCCCGCGCAGGCTTCGCTCCAGGCCTTTCAACAGCTTGGGCTCGTCGTCTACAAACAAAATGCGATTGCTCATACGCTGGATCGGCGCTCGGGCGAGTCAAGGCCCCGGCGGAATAATCCGATAACATAATCGGCGGTCATCAGTCCTTGCTTTAAGAAATGGCTGGCCACACGAATACAGAAGAGAAAATGCTGGAATTCAGTGTGCCGGATCCGAAGGCTTAATCGGAAGATGGATAAAAAAGGTGGTGCCACGGCCGATCTCGGTTTCAAACCAGATTCTTCCCGAGTGTTTCTTCACGATCAGCGTATGGGCCAGGGATAGGCCCTGGCCGGTACCTTTGCCGACTTCTTTGGTGGTGAAAAAAGGATCAAAAACTCTGTTGCGAATTGTCTCGGGGATGCCTGTGCCGGTATCGGCCACAGAAATCTCTACGAACTGCTCCTGCGCGCGAGTGCGCACGGTGATCAGGCCTTTTTCGCCTCCTTCCTTCCGCTTCTCTTTGATGCTGTGGGCGGCGTTTACCACCAGGTTCAGGATGACCTGATTGATATCGCCGGGATAGCACAGAATCCGCGGCAGGTTTTCGGCATATTCCGTTACCATCTCGGCCACATACTTCCATTCATTGCGTGCCACGGTGACCGTGGATCCAATCGCACGGTTAAGATCAGTCTCGGTTTTTTCAGCAGAATCGGGATGAGAGAATTCCTTCATGGCACGGACGATCTTGGCTACGCGCCGCGCGCCGTCCAGGCTTTGATCGATCGCATGCGGCACTTCGGCGACAATAAACTCAAGATCCAGTTTGCGTTCCGCCTCTTCGACCTCTGCCATGACGCCCGGCCCTAGTGCTGCTCCGGCTTTTTGAGCCACGCTGCGATACAGTTTCAGTATTTCGTGTGTTGCCTTCCAGGACTCTCGCAGAAACGTAAGATTATCGGTGACGAATTGCGTCGGGGTATTAATCTCATGGGCGATGCCGGCAGCCAATTGTCCAATTCCTTCGAGCTTGTGGGCCTGGCGAAGCTGGCCCTCCAACGCTCGCCGCTCAGTGATGTCGCGCACGAACGCAAAGCCATACTCCTGACCCTCGAATTCTATATAGCTGACTGTGACCTCTACGGGAAAGATTCGTCCCTGCTTGTTTTTGTGCTGGCTCTCCATCGTCACCGAGCCTCGATTTTTGCACTCCTCCCAGAATTTCCGGAAGCCATCCGGCGTGATAAGCGAATCAATATCGGTAACCGAGAGCAAGACAAATTCCTCGCGCGAATACCCTAAGGCGCGGCAAGCAGCCTTGTTGGCGTAGAGAATGTGTCCGTGCCGATCGACCCAAAATACGCTGGCGGAGGCGTTCTCCAGGGATGCTTTGGTCAGCCAAAGCTCTCGCTCCGCACGTCGGCGCTCCGTAATGTCCTCGTAAGTGCCGACAAGGCCGGTGACACTTCCGTCTGGATCGAGCAAAGGCAATTTGTTGGTCTGAAGCCATACCACCGTCCCGTCAGGCCGGGTCTGCTGTTCGACAAAGTTGAGCTTGGGCGATTTTTGCTCCATCACCAATTTGTCGTCAGCACGATAGAGTTCCGCCACACTTTTCCAGGACAAGTCAGCAGCGTTCTTGCCCACAATCGCCTCAGGCGACTCCAGACCGGCATCCATGGCGAAAGGACGGTTGCAGCCGAGGAACCTGCTGTTCTTGTCTTTCCAGAAAACCCGTTGGGGAATTGCATCCAGAATGGACTGCAGCAGTTGGCGTGAGGCGCGCAGTTCCTGTTCGGCCCGCCTGCGCTCAGTGATGTCCTCCTTCACGGCGAGATAATGAGTAGTAGTGCCCGTGGGGTTGGTAATGGGGCGAATCCTCGCCGACTCCCAAAAGATTCTGCCGCCTTTCCTCCTGTTACACAATTCGCCTCGCCATTCCTTACCCTTGGTGATGGTCGACCACAGGTCTTTGTAGAAGTTGGGCGGTAAAACGCGTGCATTCAGAAATCGCGGATTCCGGCCCACTACCTCTTTCGCCTTGTAGCCGGTGCTTTCCGTGAACTTCTGATTTACGTAGGTGATGTCACCTTTCGCATCGGTGATGATCACCGAGGAGGGGCTTTGTTCCACGGCGAGGGAAAGGTGCCGCAACTTCTCCTCAGTGCGTTT
>JASIEN010000544.1 GCA_030045935.1 Candidatus Sulfotelmatobacter sp. | reverse complement strand
TGGCATCAGCGGCTGCTGGTGAAGGGCGGCACTTATAACTTGACTGCCACTCGGGAAGGCAACGTCATCTGGTCTGGTCCGGTAACGGTGAAGCCCGGCGAGAAGGTCGTTGTTTATCTCGATAAGAACGGCAAGATGAAGACGAAGAATTGGCCGACAGGCGACAAATTGCCGGCCGAGCCTCGCTTCCATGCCGGCATCGCCAGCGCTACAGTGCCGATCGCTCCCGTCAGTGCGTCGCTTGCGGCACAATCGAACTCTGTTCAGTGCGGGCAATCCGATCAGTTGAATTGGACCTCGGCTAATGCGGTTGCCGTCGCCATCTCAAATGTTGGAGACGTTCCCGCCAGCGGTGACCGCAGCGTCACCCCAACTCAGACCACGACCTATCAACTGGTTGCCAAAGGTCCAGGCGGCGAAGCCACGCAAAATGCAACCGTCAACGTAGATACGCAGCCGACGGTAACTATCTCGGCCAATCAGCCGGAAGTTCGTTATCACAAGATCGGCGACAAAGTGGTGGAGAGTGATTCGGCGACCTTGAACTGGTCGGCTCAGAATGCCAATCAGGCAACGATCACTCCCCTTGGCACAGAGGGCGTTACTGGCAGCCAGACAGTGACTCCTGTTCCGTCGCAAACGACCTCGGGCCCGGTGAATGAAACTGTCAACTACACGCTCACGGCCACGAACCCCTGCGGCGGAACGGCTACGCAAACTGCCGCCGTGCGCGTGGTCGGCTCAATCGATCCTGCGCCACCGGTGACGCTGGCCAGTATCTTTTATCCCTCAAACTACCCGAAAAACTCGCATCCACAGGTTGGACTTGTGGCCAGCGAAAAGGCCCAGCTGACGCAAGCGGCCAATACCTTCAAGGACCGCGAGCAATACATTAACGATAACGCCACTCTGACGGTGGTTGGACACGCGGATGTTCGCGGTCCCGCAAGCTACAACCTGAAGCTCAGCGAACGCCGTGCTGCGCTGGTGAAGGATTATCTGGTGTCGCAGGGCATTGCGGCCGATAAGATCCAGGTCCAGGCCGAAGGCAAGGAACAACAACTGAGCGAGGGTGATGTTTCGAAGCTGCAGGGCGAGAACCCGCAAAAACCCGACCAATGGATGGAGCGCAACCAAAAGGCCACGTGGATGGCCTACAACCGCCGCGTCGACATCATCCTGCAACCCGCGGGCACGGCATCGACTCAGGCTTTCCCGAATGCCTCATCCGATGCGCGCTTACTGTGGCAACGGGCTGAGCCGAGCCTGCACAACGTGGAGACCGCTCAGCAATCAACCACGGCTACTGCCTCGGTGCAGACAGCCGGACAATAAAACTGTGAAATTGCCCCACCTGCGTCGCATTCCGTGCGACGGGGTGGGGATTTTACTTTCCGGCTTAGGCACGCCAGCCCGTTTCCTAAGCGGCCGGACGAAGGGATGTATTCGTCCTTCCGCGCGCTGCTTACAATAGCGACCCGACCGAGGCCGGGATGCCGTAGGCAATGGCAGATTCGTTTTCTTCTTCCGGCAGCGTAACTTCTTCCCACAAAGTTCGGTCGCGAAGGATGCGAGAGACCAGAGCCGTATGCATGGCGTGGCCGGCGCGGTCGGCCACGATCTTGCCGAGAATGGGCTTGCCCAGGAGGGCGAGATCTCCGACCAAGTCGAGGACTTTGTGGCGAACGAATTCGTCGGGGAAGCGGAGGGGGCCGTTTTCCAGTCCGTCGCGGGTGAGGACAATGCAGTTATCGCGGGAAGCGCCGCGGATGAGCCCCATATTGCGCATGGTTTGTTCGTCGGCGCGCGAGCCAAAGGTGCGCGCCGCAGCGATCGGGCGCAGGTAGTTGCCGTTTGAAAGTTCGAGCTGGAAAGTTTCTTTGCCGATCAGTGGGTGGGGGAAATTGATGGAGTACGAGACGTAATAGGAATTGGCAGGCTGAACCGAGATGCACTTGTTAGTTTCCCGCATTTCGAGCCTGCGCAGGATTTTGAGATATTTGCGCTGGCGGCGCTGGCGGCGGATTCCGGCTTTCTGAATGAGTTCGACGAAGGGAAGCGCGCTGCCGTCGAGGATGGGAAGCTCAAGGTTATCGAGTTCGACGATGGCATTGTCGATGCCCATGCCGACGAAGGCTGAGAGCAGGTGCTCGGTGGTGGAGATGAGGACGCCCTTACGCATGAGGCTGGTGGCGTAGCTGACGCGGGCGACGTTGCGGCTGTGGGCCTGGATATCGAATCCGTCGAGATCGACGCGGTGAAAGACGATGCCCGTACCGGCTGCGGCTGGAACGAGCCGCACGGAGACGGGCACGCCGCTATGCAGGCCAATGCCGCTGCACTCCACGGGCGAGCGAAGTGTTTGCTCGTAGGTCAATTGAAATTCTGAATAGGCCTTTGTTGTAAATAGATTACAGCGTCGGGACAAATGTTGGCTGTGGCAAAAAAGCCACAGTTGGTGGGGGTATCGCAAGAGTATCGGACGCAAGGATGCCTAAGAACGACCAGCAAATCTTATGGAATCAGCAAGTTTGATGAGAGTGCTCTTAGTTTTGTAAATCAAAAATACGAAGCAGAAAGTTTCACTGGTTCAACTCCTCAGGTTCTTACTTCTTGTGCTTTCCCGGCTTGTTGGGGTTATAGCCCGAGTTGGGATCGAACATGGCTTGATCGACGCCTTGATTGTAGTGGACGGCGAACAGGAAGCGCTGGCTCTGCATGTCCCCGTTGTAGTAGCGGGTGAAACCCCAGGGAGTCATGATGCCTTGCACTGGGCGGTAGTTGTCCCAGATTTCTTCCTCGGTGTCGCGCTGCTTGTCGGCTGAATCTCGCCAGGAGTAAGTCTTCTTTATGGGCAAGTGCGTATCCGGGTCCAACAGTATATGGACGGCTTCGTCCTTCGCGTCTATGAGTGTGACTTGCACAGCGGGCACATCGCCGGCCATGGCACCGCCATCGTAAAAAAGCGCGACTGAAGGATCGTTGACCCAGGTGCGGAGAATGGTTTCGATGGAAAGCCGGCGGTGGCGGAGGTAGTCGTCAAGATCTTTTTTCTCGATCTCGTGCGCACCTTTGTAAGTGATTTCGTAGCCTTTGTTGCCGGCGTAAAGGTTGGCGACGTCGCGTTCCTTGGTGACTTCGATGCGCTCTTTGTCGGGATATTCGACGAAGCGCCAGAAGAGGACGCCGTTGCTGGTGGGGTGTCCGTGATAGAAGCTGAAGGCCCGACCCTCGGACTCGATGTCGCGGATGTCGAGCCATGCCTGCCCGCCGAGGGCCTGGATTGCCTGATCGAGAAGAGCGCGAGCTTTGCGGGCGTTTTCAAGATCGATGGGTGTTGACTGAGTATTCGCTGGAGATGGTTGCGCGTTAGTTTGG
>JASIEN010000543.1 GCA_030045935.1 Candidatus Sulfotelmatobacter sp. | reverse complement strand
TCCGCACCACATCGGCATGGGCGCGCGCTGACCGGAATTCGCGAGATCATTAGTAAGGCTGGAATCAGCGACGCGGCCAAAAAGACTGCAGTCGCGATCTTTGAGGCGCTCGGCGCGGCGGAAGCGAAAATCCACAACGTGTCCGTGAAAGACGTTCACTTCCACGAAGTCGGCGCCGTGGATGCGATGGTGGACATCGTGTGTGCCGCGGTCGGCGTAGAAGCGCTCAGCATCGGCGAAATCATTTGCTCGCCGCTGAACGTCGGAAGAGGAACCGTACAGTGCGCACACGGCACGTTCCCCGTGCCCGCCCCGGCAACCGTCGAACTGCTGAAGGATGCTCCGGTTTATTCCTCCGGATTGCAGGCTGAGTTGGTCACACCGACGGGAGCCGCCATCGTGAAGACGCTGGCGCGCCGTTTTTCCACGTTTCCAGAAATGACGATCGAGAAGTCGGGATATGGCGCCGGTTCTCGCGACTTTCCCGGGCATCCTAATGTCGCGCGCCTGACTATCGGTCAAGCGGCCTCGACCATCGCTGCGAAAACGGCTTCCGATACTGTGACCGTGCTCGAGGCGAATCTCGACGACCTGAATCCGCAGGTGTTCGGCTACGTCGTGGATCGCTTGCTCGAAGAAGGTGCACTCGATGCATTCGCCGTGCCAGTCCAGATGAAGAAGAATCGTCCGGGCGCATTGTTGACCGTGCTGTCGAAGCGCGAGGATGCGCAGCGTCTGGCGCAGTTGATTTTCAGCGAGACCACCACGCTGGGTATACGGCAACGCGACGAAGTTCGGCGGACGCTCACCCGCCGATGGGAAAGCGTGCACACACCCTGGGGCGATGTGCGAATCAAGATCGCGAGCATGAACGGAACCGTCACCAACTGCGCTCCGGAATTCGAGGATTGCCGGCGCATCGCGGTCGAGCATCACGTGCCGCTTAAAACGGTTATGCAGGAGGCCGCGCGAGCTTATCTTCGGACCACGGAAAAAACAGATTCCTCACTAGCTCCGACTGGTTCGGAATGACAACGCTTTGCAGGATAGAACAACGAAGATAGAAAATGACGCAGAAGTTTTACATCACGACCCCGATCTACTACGTGAACGCGCGGCCGCATATCGGCCACGCGTATACGACCATCGCGTGCGACACAATTGCGCGCCGTCATCGACTGCTGGGCGATGACACCTTCTTCCTGACTGGTACCGACGAGCACGGTCAGAAGATCGAGCGCGCGGCCCAGGCCGCCGGCAAAACTCCGCAGCAGTACGCCGACGAAATTTCTGCCGAGTTCCGCAACCTCTGGAAGCGGATGGGAATTTCGAATGACGACTTCATCCGCACGACGGAAGACCGCCACAAGAAGCGGGTGCAGGTCCTCTTCCGCCAGATTCGCGATAACGGCTACATCTACAAAGGCACGTACACCGGGCAGTATTGCGTGTCTGACGAACTCTACGTTGACGGCGCGCAGCCCGGCGATCCCTGCCCCACCTGCGGCCGTGTCACAGAGACCGTCCACGAGGACAATTACTTCTTCAGACTCTCAGCGTTTCAGGACAAGCTGCTCGGGTTATATGCGAATCCGGACTTCATTCGCCCCGAGACGCGGCGGAACGAAGTGATTTCGTTTGTGCGCTCCGGACTGCGCGATCTCTCCATCAGCCGTTCGACATTTTCCTGGGGCATACCCGTGCCCGACGATCCCAAGCACGTGATCTATGTCTGGCTCGACGCGCTGGCGAATTACATCACCGCCATCGGCTACGGATCGTCGCACGCCGGGGCGCAGGAAGCGTTCAAGAAATATTGGCCCGCCGACGTGCACATGATCGGCAAAGAGATCGTCCGCTTCCACTGCGTGTACTGGCCGGCGTTTTTGATGGCGGCAGGACTGGAGCTGCCGAAAGCCATCGTTGCGCACGGCTGGCTGCTCTTTGAAGAGAACAAGATGTCGAAGTCGCGCGGCAACATCGTTCGCACTGAGACCATCCTCGATGTGCTCGGCGCGGACGCGCTGCGATATTTTCTGCTGCGCGAAGTTGTCTTCGGGCAGGACGGCTCGTTCTCATTCGACGCGCTGGTGCAGCGTTACAACTCCGATCTGGCGAACGGACTCGGCAATCTGGCTAGCCGCACCCTGGCCATGATCAACCGTTACTTTAAGGGTGAAGTGCCAAATCCTTCGCATATAAAGGCCAAGAAGCCAACGGATGATGCCATTGCCAGCGCGGCGCGCAAGACCATTCAGGAATTCGGAGACCTGTTCGATCAGTTCCAGTTTTCCCGCGCGCTCGAATCGGCGTGGGGACTGGTTGCCGCAGTGGACAAGTACATTGTCGACAACGAGCCCTGGGCTTTAGGTGAGAAGCTCGGCGAGAGCCAGGATGAAGAAAGCCGCTCGCGGCTAGCGACTGTGCTCTACACCTCGGCGGAAGCGCTCCGCATCGCGACGGCGTTAGCGCATCCCGTCATGCCGGACGCCACGGCGAAAATTTGGGTGCAGATGGGACTGGGCGATATTAGAAAAGTCGCGCTTCAGGATCTGGCGTGGGGACAATTGAGCGCGGGCACAAAGCTCGGCGATGTAAGCCCGGTGTTTCCGCGCGCCGACAAGAGCGCGATTGAAAGGATGCAGCAGATGGAAAATCAGGAGCGCAGCGCGGCGGTGGAAGAAGAGAAGACGCCTGCGGTGCAGCCGGCTACGCCCGCCGATGCTACGCCGCCGGCTGTGACGGATGACGGCAAGATTTCGATCGACGACTTCGCCAAAGTCGAGATGCGGGTGGGCGTGATCAAGGTCGCCGAGCGTGTGCCGAAATCCGACAAGCTGCTGCGTCTTGAAATCGACATTGGCGCCGAGGTCCGGCAGGTCGTCGCCGGAATCGCCGA
>JASIEN010000542.1 GCA_030045935.1 Candidatus Sulfotelmatobacter sp. | reverse complement strand
CGCAACGGTCCGTCGGGCGCGAAAGTAAGGAAATCGGGGTGCGAGGCAAACACCAGCGGATCGTCGTTGCGCTTGTCGGCCGGCCACTTTTCCCGCTCGGCGATCCGCTCCGCGTTAGCTTCCAGACTGAGATCGTCGCATTCGATGCGGCCCGCCCTGTCGCCGAGTAAGCGGGCCGCGAAGCGCCGCGCCAGGGTCGCCTTGCCCACTCCTGCCGGACCCGAGAACAACAGCGTTTGCGGAATCTTTCCCCGCTCGATCGCCTCGGCTAAGGCCTTTGCGACCGCGTCATTGCCGAAAAATCCCTCCCACTGCACAAGCACGCCCCTCGCTGCGTCAGAATGTTAATAGGGTAAGCTCTAGCTTCAGCTTGCCTCGTTAGTACGGACGAGCTTGAGCTCGTCCTACAGGAGAAATTCCATCATGGCACGAACTTTCGCGGTGCTGGCGTTGCCGGTCGCCCTGGCGTGGGTCGCGGCGGCTCAATCGCGCACTCCAGTGCTGGTTGAACTGTTCACTTCCGAGGCCTGCTCGAGCTGCCCTCCCGCCGACGGCGTCCTCGCCAGACTGGACCGCGAGCAGGCCGCCGGCGGCGTGGAAGTCATTCCTTTGAGCGAGCACGTCGACTATTGGAACAACACGGGATGGCGCGACCGCTTCTCTTCTCCGTTGTTCAGCTCGCGCCAGCAGGATTACGGGCAGGCGCTGCATCTGGAAACCGTATATACGCCGCAAATGGTAGTTAACGGCCAGGCACAGGTTCTAGGCTCCGATGAAAACGCCGTGCGAGCGGCCATCCGCGCGGCCGCGCAGGGTCCTCGCGCGACTGTGGCGTTGCGAGTTGCCTCAGTGGACCTCGCGTCCTGTCAAGTTCGCGGCTTCCCGCCGGGCACGCAAACCGCCGACGTTCTGCTCGCGGTCACGGAAAGCTCTCTGGTTACCTTCGTGTCAGGCGGCGAGAACAACGGCAGTCGCCTGCGCCAGAGCGCGGTGGTGCGCAGCCTCCACACTTTGGCCAGGTTGGACGCGAAAAAGGGCGGCGTCTATAGCGCCGACGTCCACCTCAATCTGCGCCCGGATTGGAACCGGCAGAACCTCAAGCTAGTGTTGTTCGTGCAGGACCGTTCCAGCAAGCGAATCTTAGGCGCCGCCGCCGCGCATCTCTAGCGCTTTTCGGAGTGATTCCCGCTTGCTGGCCGGCGTCGCTTGAACTCTGCCAGCACGGAAGCTTCACAAGATTCGCGCTCCTCTAACGGAATTCCCGTGGCTGGCCAGTAGCCTCGAGAAGGTTCCCGGTCGCGGATTCACAGGAATATAACGCAGGATAATCGCTCACTAGTTTCGGCCCGATGAAGCATCATTGACTCAACTGTTGCAAAACTCGCAGTTAATTCTGTCGCGCGATCGTCATTTGAAACACAAGATCGTCAGTCTATCCTGAGAGATAGTGGCGAATCGAGCCGAGGTGGCGATCGTAGGCGCAGGGATCTTGGGCTTGGCTCACGCTTACGTCCTCGCGCGTAAGGGAAAGCGTGTGGTTCTGTTCGAACGAGGACGGCGTGCTTCGGGAGCGTCCATCCGGAATTTCGGGATGGTCTGGCCTATTGGGCAGCCTTCCGGCGAGATGCACCAGATGGCTCTGCGCAGCCGCGAGATTTGGCTGGAGGCTCTAAGGGCAGCAAGTCTAAGCTACCGGCCGACCGGGTCTTTGCACGTCGCATATCAGACCGACGAAGCCGATGTTCTTCGTGAATTTGCCGAAATCGGTCCGCCGGCGGGCTATGCCTGCGAATGGCTGAATTCCACACAGACCCTGAACCATAGCCGGGCAGTGCAAGAGAACAGTCTCCTTGGAGCCGTGCGGAGTCACACGGAAATTACAGTGGATCCGAGAGAAGTGGCTGCGGATTTCGTAGGTTATCTGCGAGAGCTTGGTGTGGAATGTTGCTACGGTTCGCCAGTACAAAAGATTGAACTTCCGAGGGTAGAAACTTCGTTGGGAGTTTGGGAAGTGGACGCGGCAATTGTGTGCGCCGGCGACGATTTTCAAACGCTCTATCCCGAGGTTTTCGCCGCGAGCGGCCTCACAAAGTGCAAACTCCAAATGATGCGTACCGTTCCGCAACCGGATGGTTGGCAGCTCGGACCCGCACTTGCCGCCGGCCTCACGCTGCGCTTTTACAAAGCCTTTTCGATCTGCACGACGTTACCTCGTCTAAAGGCCCGCGTCGCCGCGGAAAAATCCGAATACGATCACTGGGGAATTCATGTCCTCGCTTCGCAAACTGCCGATGGCGCAATCACGCTGGGCGACTCCCACGAATATGGTCTCGATTTAAGCGTATTCGACCGTTCGGAAGTCGATGATTTGATCCTCCATGAGGCTCAAACATTCCTGAAATTGCCGTCCTGGCGAATCGCGGAGCGCTGGCATGGAGTTTACGCGCTGCACCCCGAACGCCCGTTCTTCGAAGCCGAGCCGGCTCCAGGCGTGCGAATCGTGACTGCGCCTGGCGGATCCGGAATGACGCTTTCATTTGGACTGGCGGAACGGACCGCCGGACTGTTCTACGCATGAAGCTCCAAGCTGTCATCTTCGACTGGGCAGGTACGATTCTCGATCACGGCAGCCGAGCTCCCGTCGCCGCTCTGCAGGAGGTCTTCGAGGGCGCGGGCGTGCCGATAACGGTTGACGAAGCTCGCCTTTCAATGGGAATCGCCAAGCGTGACCACATCCGCGCCATCTTAGAGTTGCCGCGGGTGACCGAGGCGTGGCGCCTGGGGCACGGCTGCATGCCTGAAGAGGCCGATGTCAGCGCGCTATACGCCGATTTTCTTCCAAAGCAGACCGAATGCCTCGGGAATTTCTCGAACGTAATCGCGGGTGTTCCCCCAGTGGCCGAGGCACTGCGGTCACGAGGCATCAAGATCGGCTCTACTACCGGCTATACGCGACCGATGCTCGAATATCTCATGGAACGGGCGCGCAAGCAGAGCTTCGCCCCGGATTGCGCCATTTGCCCGCAGGACGTACCGGGCGGCGGCCGGCCCGCTCCGTGGATGTGTTACTTAAATGCGATCCGCATGGAGGTGAGTCCACTCTGGTCAATGGTGAAAATCGGCGATACGCCCAGCGACATCGAAGAAGGCTTGAATGCGGGCATGTGGACCGTCGGCGTAACCCGCACCGGGAACGAAGCCGGTCTGACCGAGGCCGAATGGAACACGGCAATCGCCCCGGTGCGGCAGGTTGTAATCGCGCGCGCTGAAAAAAGGCTGCGTGACGCAGGTGCCCATTACCTCGTAGAGAGCGCGGGAGAATGCCTGGACCTCATCGATGAAATTAATGCCCGTATCGTTTCAGGGGAAAAGCCCTAGTTCCATTGAAGGGACGGACGCGCTGCTCAACAGGTGGCGCGTAATCACCGTGACATTGCTTGTCATCGGGTACGCGGGTTATTACTTGTGCCGTTCGGATCTATCTGTGGTGATGCCTTTGCTTACAGCCGAGCTCGGGGCCAAGGGAATCGCGCCGGACGTCGCCAAGATCAAGCTTGGCACGATCGCCTCGTTAGGCGTTTTCGCGTACGCCGTCGGGAAATTTCCTGCCGGGTGGCTCGCCGATTTTCTGGGAGGACGCCGCAGCTTTCTGTTCGGAATGGGAGGTGCGGCTCTCTTTACCGTGCTTTTCGGGCTCGCTGGTGGGATTCCTCTTTTCACTTTCGCTTGGATGTGTAACCGTCTGATCCAATCAACAGGTTGGGCGGGCATGGTCAAGATCACCTCGCGCTGGTTCTCGTACTCTTCTTATGGAACCGTGATGGGAATCGTCAGCCTGAGCTACCTGTTCGGTGATGCGGCATCGCGGGAGTTCATGTCACTACTCATCCGAGCGGGTCTCGGTTGGCGCGGCGTGTTTTTTGCTGCCGCCGCGACGCTCGGCGCCCTGTTGATCCTCAACATCATTCTGCTGAAGGAGACGCCGCAACGCATCGGCCGGCCGGAGCCGCCGACGAACCCGGGGAATCTATTCGGCGACGACGGCAAGAAAACCGAACCCGAAAGTGTAGGGTCGCTGCTGAAAACTTTCGGCGCGAGCCGCGTGTTCTGGTTGGTGTGTCTTCTTTCGTGCGGGCTCACGATACTGCGCGAGACCTTCAATCTATGGACTCCCACTTACTTCACCGAATCGGTTGGGCTTACGGTGGCCGACGCCGCGCAGAAGAGCGCCCTCTTTCCACTATTCGGTGGAATCTCCGTCATCCTGGCCGGGGTGCTAAGCGACCGTTTTGGGGCGGGCGGCAGGGCGGCGATCATTCTGTACGGTATGCTCCTCTCTTCCCTGGTGCTATTGGGGCTGGCGTTCGGGAGCTTCGGTGAGTCGCCGATGACGCCTGTCGCTCTGGTTGCGTTGGTCGCTTTTCTCGTGATCGGCCCGTACTCTTACCTGGCCGGCGCGATCGCACTCGATTTCGGCGGCAAGATGGGGAGCGGAACAGCCTCCGGGCTGATTGATTGCGCCGGATACCTGGGCGGAGTTCTCGCCGGGAGTAGCTTCGCGGGGGTTTCCGTAAGATGGGGATGGCGAGGCGGGTTCACCTGCCTGGCGGCGATTGCGCTACTCTCGAGCGCCGCCGCATATTTCTACTTACGATCTCTACTCGCAAGATCAGGGGCCGGCGACTCGAAAAACCAGGTATGACAATGGCGGTGGCGAATGAAGTGATCCTCCTGATGCGGCAGCGCGGCGGAGCGTCGTATTTTGGAGAACCGGTATCGCAACTCGAGCACGCTTTACAGGCTGCGTGGCTTGCTTCGTTGGCAGGAGCTTCGCGGCAACTGGTCCTCGCGGCACTGCTGCACGATGTCGGACATCTGCTGCACAATTTGCCGGAGTCTATCGCGAGCGAAGGTGTTGATACCGCGCATGAAATCGCAGGGTATGACTGGATCCTGCGGCGATTTGGGCCGATCGTGGCGGAACCGGCGCGCTATCACGTGGCGGCGAAGCGGTATCTGTGCGCGGTCGAACCGGAATATCGAGCGACATTGTCGCCGGCATCGCTAGAAAGCCTCCAATTGCAAGGCGGACCAATGGACGAGGGCCAGATACGCGCCTTCGAAGCATTACCCTGCTACCGCGAAGCCGTAATGGTTAGACGTTGGGATGATGAGGCGAAGGTGCCCGGCTTGGTTGTCCCGGGTATCGAGGAGTACCGGGAAATCATCGAATCGGAATGCTTGCGGCTGATGAACTGATTTCGAGGGACGCCACTCTACGCAAGCCAAAGCTACCCTGCCCTACCGCTCGCCGCGGATGAGGTCATCATAGGTCTCGCGTTCGCGGATCAGACGCCAGGAGCCGTTTTCGACCAGCGCCTCGGGGGGGCGTGGACGCGAGTTGTAGTTGGAGGCTTGGACGAATCCGTAAGCGCCCGCTGTGCGGACCGCGAGCAGATCGCCGGGAAAGACTTGGGGCAGGTCGCGATCGCGCGCTAGGAAATCGCCCGTCTCGCACACCGGCCCGACCACGTCGGCGCGCAACGTGCGTGGACCGCTTTCCCTCAGCGGCACGATTTCGTGGTAAGCCGAATACAGCGCGGGACGGATCAAATCGTTCATGGCGGCATCGACGATCACGAACTCCTTGCCCGCTGTTTTCTTGCGATACAGAGCTCTCGTCAGTAGCACGCCCGCGCCGGCAACGACGGAGCGTCCCGGCTCGACGGTCACGTGCAGGCCCTTACCGGCGGTGCGTTCGCGCAGGGCCG
>JASIEN010000541.1 GCA_030045935.1 Candidatus Sulfotelmatobacter sp. | reverse complement strand
TGGTCGTGGTGCTGGCGGGATATCAGGATCGCATGAACACTTTTTTTCGATATAATCCCGGCTTCCGCTCGCGCATCGCACACCACATCAGCTTCCCTGATTACACACTGCAAGAGCTGACCGCTATTGCCGAACTGATGTTGCAACAGCAGAACTACGTCTTTGATGACGGGGCGCGCCGGGCGTTCAGCGAATATCTCGAATTGCGGTGCAAGCAGCCCCACTTTGCGAATGCGCGCAGCGTTCGCAACGCCATCGACCGCATAAAGCTGCGACAAGCCAATCGGCTGGTGGCAGAAGGCGGCTGCGTGGCCAAGGAGCAGTTGCTTCGCATCACCGAAAGTGACATTCGGCAGAGCCGCGTGTTCAAAGGAGGCGTGGAGCTGGAATTAGCCGATATCGGTGGCGAAACAGCGGTAGAAGGTGGAGGGGCATCATGACTAGACGAAGGCCAATTGTGCTCGGAATTGTAGGCGACAGCGCGGCCGGGAAATCAACCATCACCCGTGGCTTGGCGGAGCTGCTCGGCGAGGACCGAGTGACCCACATCTGCGCCGATGACTATCACAAATACGATCGGGTCGAGCGGGCGCGCCTGGGAATAACTCCCCTTCATCCTGACTGCAATTACCTGGACATTCTGGAACTTCACCTGGAGCGCGCCTACTATGGCGAGCCGATGCTCAAGCCCGTTTATGACCACAGCACCGGCTCGCTGGTTCGGCCTGAGTACCTAATTCCAAGCGAGTTCGTGATCGTGGAAGGACTGCTCGGCTTTCACACCCAGGTGATGCGGCAGTTTTACGATGTGAAAGTTTTCCTTGATCCGCCGGAGGAACTGCGCCGGGAATGGAAGATCAAACGGGACACCGCGAAGCGTGGTTACAAACGTGAGCAGGTATTGGCAGAACTGGAGCGGCGCGAACCTGACTCGCGTGACTATATCCGTCCACAGCGCGAGTTCGCCGACCTAGTTGTGCGTTTTTATCCCGACGGTGACGGTACGGACCAGGCAGACAGCCATCTGAACGTGCAGTTGGTTTTGCGTCCCACAATTCCCCATCCAGACCTGAGCTATCTATTCGACAGGGACGAAGTGCGGCGCCCCGGAGTACGTCTGGAGCTCGGGCGTGATAAGGGGCGGCCTGTCGATTTCCTCGAAATCGATGGCAATGTCGGCCGCGAGCATGCAGCAGAGTTGGAAGACACCATTTGGAAACATCTTCCGGATCTGCGTTCGCTGCGCGCCGATCAGTTCGGCGATTACATTTGCGGCACCGAGGTACGGCATAGCGATCCACTGGCGCTTACGCAGTTGCTGATCACATATCATCTCCTTCGGGCGTACAGCAAGGATGCTCCCATGCCTTTTGCCCGTCCCATCGCTGCGCTGAACCGCTTGCAGTTCGTGCCCGAGGCCGCCGCCGTCGAAGCTGTGACCAGCAAGTGAGAATTAGCAAAGGAGCAAGAGCCATGAGACCAACGTCGAATCTAAGTATTGTCTTCGCGGGCGGCCTGCTGGGAACGCCCGCCATGACTGCGCTGATGTACTTGCTGGCACCGGTGTTCGGCGTGAACACCGACATCGTTGCAATGTTAGGGGAAGTCTTGGGTGGCTGGAGGATGGGTATGCTGGTTCACATCCTCAACGGCGCGGTGATTTTCCCTGCGGCTTTCGTATTCTTGCTCTACCGTTTTCTGCCGGGTTCCCCGATCACAAGGGGAATAACCTTCGGAGTTCTGTTGTGGTTGACTTCGCAGGTGCTCGTGATGCCGATTATGGGTGCGGGCTTCTTTAGCCTACATATTGGCGGAGTGAAAGCCGCGGCCGCATCGCTCCTGGGACACCTCGTGTACGGAGGATTGCTGGGGTTATTCCCAACCCTCGCGCAGGAAGATTTGTTGGGAAAATCCATGCCTGACGAGCTCGCTCAGCGCCAGCCCGGGCAGACCAAACCGCGGCCGCAGTGAACTTGAAGGGGAAAAAGAACCACAATGACCATGACGGACACATTCCGTCTGCTTTTCAATCGAACGCCGAAGATCTGAAACCGGCTGTTGAAGCGGCAGCCAACGAGTTCTGAGCTGTAATCGAGGAAACAAGAAAGGTTCTATGCAGCCCAACGCAGTTCTTGAAACCGAAAAACTTACCAATCCCGTTCGAGATCTTCAGAGCCAGGGGCAGTCGGTTTGGCTGGACTACATCCAACGCAATCTGATCACCAGCGGGGAACTGCAACGGTTGATCAAGGAGGACGGAGTGACCGGCATCACCTCGAAACCCTCCATCTTCGAGAAGGCGATCAGCAGTGGCAGCGAATACGCGGACTTGTTGAACTCTGAAGACAGTGCGGATCTTAACGCCAAGACCCGATATGAGATTCTTGCCATCCGTGATATTCAGGACGCCGCCGATCTGTTGCGGCCGGTCTACGAAAACACGGCACGGCGCGACGGATACGTCAGCCTGGAAGTCTCGCCGTATCTTGCTCGCGACACTCAGGGAACCATTCAGGAAGCGAGAACACTGTGGAAGTCGGCCGGTCGAGGAAACCTGATGATCAAAGTTCCTGGTACGGCCGAAGGCATCCCGGCCTTCCAGCAGTTGATCGCAGAAGGAATCAACGTCAACGTGACCCTGTTGTTCTCTCAGAAGGTTTACCAGCAAGTAGCGGAGGCCTACATCGCCGGGCTGGAACAATTTGCTTCACGTGGAGGTGACGTTAGCAAGATGGCCAGTGTCGCCAGCTTCTTTATCAGCCGCATTGACACCGCGATTGATTCGATCGTTGCCTCTCGTCTTAGAGATGCGAAGGACCGGGTTGAACAAGAGCCACTCGAGCGCCTTCTGGGCACGGTCGCAATCGCAAATGGAAAGCTGACGTATCAGCGTTATCTGAGCTTTTTCGGTAGCGCCCGCTGGAAGACGCTGGCCGCAAAAGGCGCGCAGACGCAGCGCCTGCTTTGGGCAAGCACCAGCACCAAGAATCCGGACTACAGGGACGTGTTGTACGTGGAAGAATTGATTGGCCGCGACACAGTCAACACTATGCCGCCCGCTACGCTCGACGCGTTCCGCGACCACGGGCGGATACGGAGCAGCCTGACCGAGGATCTTGATTCTGCTGAAGCCACGATGCAACGCTTGGCCGCGATCGGCATCTCCATTGACGAGGTCACCAGCAAGCTCACTGAGGAGGGTGTCCGCCTCTTTGTTGAGGCCTTCGCCAAACTTCTCGAGGCGGTTCAAAAGAACACCGCAGAACGACAGAGTGTGCGGAACTAACTGGACACAGCTCCGCACAACTAGAACGTGCCGCAAATATTACCAACTGAGAATCCGTCAACGAGTGCAAAACGAAGTAACAAACCACGCTGGGAACCTGCGATCGTCTGTAGACGATCTGCATGAGAAGGCACGAAAGATCGTGCTCGCAACTGCTGTAAAGTATAGCGTCATCGTGCTCCTCGTTAGTGGAGTTCTCTTATTCATTGGCGCATATGCGCTAGGTTTCAGAATTTCTATCAATGATGCGAATGCTGATGGACTGATTGTCGTGCTCTTGACAGTGATAGGCGGTGTTTTGCTTGGAGTTGGGAATGATCGAGTAAGAGCGCTCCATTCTCCTTCAGTTGTTCCGAAAATCTCGTCGGAAGCTCAACTGAGTACTTCGGAATGCTGGTGAGCGCGGCAGGAATCGAACCTGCGACCCATGCCTTAAAAGGAAATCAGAGGATGCAAACAAAGGACTTACACGATTTGCCGGGAACTACCAGCAGATTAAGATAAGTTGCTATGCGGTAAAGAGTTGCTGTCGGTGGCGTCGCAAATTGTGGCAACTCGTCAAGTTTGCGGGTGGGCACAAAACTAGGCACAGCGGAAATGGCGTCCACGGCGTTCGCCACGCAGTGCGTTGTTGTTAACCGCCAATCTCCGTTGCCTTGGCTGGGTCAAGAATTCCGAATGCTCTTTCGACTTCCTTACGCTTCAGGATAGCCCGGAGAAGACAATCGGCGGCAAAATCGGGATTATTGCAGGACACCGCATCGTCTAGCAGGTGACTGGCGAGAAGCAAACGA
>JASIEN010000540.1 GCA_030045935.1 Candidatus Sulfotelmatobacter sp. | reverse complement strand
GAGTCCTGATCAAACGCGGCAACGGGTGTACCGGGCGCACCGAGAATCAGCCGCATGCGGAACCCGCCAACCATTTCCGCCTCGGCAAGATGGGCCAGAATTTCGTTGACCGACCATTTATCGGGAGCGGGGCGCTTTTTCAGTTTCGCTGCCGACACACCCTTGATCAGCCGATCGATTTTTTTCGCGGTGGAAGCTTGAACAGCTAGCGGCGTTTTCCCTTCCATATAGCCAACGATACGCTGGGTATATTGCTGTGGTGTTTCTTTCATTTGCGGTTCGTCTCCTGGATTCTGCGATCTGGTTCGCGATAATTCTACGCTGTACGCGACGTGGAATCCCGGGCACAACCAGGGCCGTCGGCTTAGAAAAGCTGCACGGCCTCGCTACGGACCAACCCCTTCCGTTTTCCCGCTGCAGTGCCGCTTCACGTTGGGCGACGGCGTCATCCCGAAAGCCCCGCGTTCTCACCAGCGGGGCGAGGAGCCTGCCCTGAGCCGAATGGCGGAGGGATCTCGCGAATAGCGAAAGCTATTCCTTCTGGCCCGCCTGAAACACCGTCCATGGCCCGGCCTTCATGTCTCGCAGCACCGGCTTCTGCCAGGCAAATTCGGGATGCTTCTCCAGGAAATCGGCGGCGAGAAAATCAGCCCCGCAAGGATGCCCGGCGCGGGCTACGAAACTCATGTCCTCCGCCATCTTGCTGTCAGCGGCCTTGCCCTGCACCGCGCCTTCGTCACTATACGGATCCCTTCCCCACTGCGGCACTCCGCGCGAAGAAGCATCGACGTGGCCACACAACGAGCGTTCGTTCGGCTGTTCTTTCTTTTCGAAGCTGTCGTAGTGGTCGGATAAGAATGCCTGCGCAAACTGCACGTCGATTGTACCTTTCGCGTGCTGCACCATTTCTTCTGCCCGGACATGCCGTGCATTCATGGAAGAAGACATGTCGTTAGGATCGAATCCGTCAGTTTCTTCTTTGATCAGTTTTGGATCACGGGCAAAATTTGAGCTGACGTAATAACCGTCTTTGGTTCGCCACAATGGGGTGTTTTTCAGGCCTAGCTCGAGATAAGCAATTTCTCCCGTTTTGCGGTCGCCGATGAGCCAGTCGTTGGCATATCCGCCGTTATTGCCTTCTTTAATGATGCGAACGTAGTCGTCGATCGACTGCGCATACTGGAGCGCCTTGCGCGAGCGGACGAACTCAGGCTTGCCGTTTGGATCCCAACCTTCGAATTGAGTAATGGTCGTCTCCGTGATCATGACGCCCGCCGAGTTCACGCCGAAATCGTCGTCACTGGTGATCACGCCGGGAAATCCATCCATCAGAATGCGCTGGCCATGTTGCGGAGCGATATCAAAGATAACAACCCAGCGCTCGCCATCGAGATAACCGGTCCAGTTGTTGTGCGCGATAACGATCTGATGATCTTTGGTGTAGCTGCCCGTGGCGATGAACGCGCTGCAATGGCCAGGCGCTTTCAATTTTGGCGCGCTTGCCTGCTTTTCATGCTTGTTCAGCCAGGGAACGTAATAATCCGGAACCTCCAGGAAAGCATTGAGAGCCACGATGTCATAGAGGTCAAGGTCAACCCCGTGCGCCTTCACGCCCTCGGCAATTCCCTGCAATTCCTGCTGATATTCAGCATCGATGTGCGGCCACAACATTTCGCGCGCGTTCTTGCGGAAGAATTCCCAATCACGCTGCGTGTCGTGGGTGTCCATCAGCTTTACCACATCCATGGCGTCGGCAATTTCAGGCGCGAGCAGGTAACCGTGCTGGAAGCCGATTTCGGAAGGCGAACCTTCGAGGTGCACATAGGTCCAGCCGCCTTTCTGGAAGCGATAGCTCTTCTCGAGACGCGGATCCGACGATTGCGCTTTGCCCTCGCCAGCAAACGAGCGCGGCGTCGATACAACCAGCGACACGACACATGCAAGCACGGCAAACGAAAAAGAACGAGCAACTTTGTTTAGCATGGCGTTCCTCAAGCTGAAGCGAAAGCTATTGTAGCCGAATCCGATCGAAATCAGTTTCCTTCAAATGTTGGTGCGCGGTTCGCTGTGGCTCTGCAGATACCAGCAGGGTTCGTACCCGGAGTGCGGAAACAGCGCATGAACGCAGGTCTGATTCTCCGGCGGATTGAAGATGAATTCGGTCTTTCCATTTTTCTCGCCAACTGCGTCATAGCTCTGAACCATAACCTGCCCGTAAGGCTGACGGTTGGCCGCGACTCGGTAACGGAAAACTGCATAGTCAATCACGTAGGCAAGGATCGTGATTGCGAGCACTGACAAAACAGTGATCGCCAGCACTCGCTTGAGGAGCACTTTAATCTCCGGTTTTAGCCTGTAGGTCACGGAAGTCTATCGGTAGTTTAATCGCACTGACGCCATTGCTTTCAGTTACGTCAGCCCTTCATTCAAGCACTGCTGCAAGTTCCTTCGGCGTATCCACGAGAACATCGGGCGGGCACGCTTCCAGGCTGTGAGGAGCAAAACCGTAGCTGACTCCGATCGTCCAAAGTCCTGCGTTGCGGCCAGTTTCGATATCCACGTGCGAATCGCCGACGATGGCCGTCTGTTCCGGCTTGATGCCATTTTCATCCGCCAATCTGCGGGCGCCCTCGGGATCGGGCTTCTTGCTCGCGAAACTGTTGCCGCCATAAACCTGACCGAAAAATGATCCCAGGCCGAGCGCATCCACGATGGCCCGCGATGGACCCACCGGCTTGTTGGTCAGCACCGCCATTTTTCTTTGAAAACCGTTCCGGTTGGCATCGCGGTGCGGCTGCTGAATTAAAGCCAGCGCCTCGCGTATGCCGTCGTATACCGTCGTGTGATCCAGCTTGTGCTCTCGGTAGTAGCTTAGAAAAAATTGCAATCCCTTTTGCACCAGCGCGGTATCGACCGCCTCTCCGCCAAGCGCACGCTGTATCAGTATCGGTGCGCCATCGCCGACGTAGCTGGCAATCACTTCATCGGGCAATTCCTGACGCCCGATGTGGCGCAGCGCAGCGTTGACCGAATGCACCAGATCGAGTCGTGAATCGATCAGCGTGCCGTCAAGGTCGAAAATGACCAGCCGGATCTGATGGGGATCAAAGGCGCGGCGCGTGTGGATCATGCAGATTCAGAATAGCATTCGCAGATTGGGGGCATGGCGCTCTAACACCAACTCAATGCAAGATTCTTTCCGATTGGCCGACGATTTGGGAATTGCAAATTGGCATGCGAATTCAAGATCCAGGCGTTACCTGCGTCATGTGGCCGTAGCTGTAACACGCGTTGTTGATTCCCGATCTGGCTATCATGAGCTTGACCCTCTGACGCGCCAATGGTTACTTTTGCAAATCCGCCCTTAACAGCCCCGTCAAGGCAGCCGGTTCCGCGCCTTGGGATTCGTATTGCGATGGTGCTGGCGTTTGCCGCAGCGAGCACCGCTATGTA
>JASIEN010000050.1 GCA_030045935.1 Candidatus Sulfotelmatobacter sp. | reverse complement strand
GGCAATGCGGCCGAAAAGTTCGTCGAGATTGAGGATCGAGGACAGCTCCCGGGCAATCTCGTTCAGCAACAACAGAATGCGCGCCTGCTTGGTGGTGCGGGTGTAGAGTTGAGCGTTCTCGATGCCGGCTGCCATGCGCGAAGCGATCAGCGTGAGCAGCCGCATATGCTCCTCGTTGAAATAACCCGGATGGCGCGCCTCGAGATCGATGACGCCAATAACGCGGTTATTGGTTATGAGCGGAACCGCCAGTTCCGAGCGCACATTGGGAACCGCAGGAATATATCTGGGGTCCTGGGTTACGTCATCGATGAGGATGGCCTGGCGCAACTCCACGGCTTGGCCCACGACTCCCGCGCCTACCTTTATTCGCGCTTTCTCGGCGATTTCGTGCGGATAGCCAACCTGAAAACGAAAACGCAGCTCGTGAGTTTTTTCGTTGAGCAGCAGGATGGCGAAAATCTCGTAATCGATGACTTTACGCACGACCTCGGCCACGCGCCGCAGAGTGGTATCCAAGTCGAGCGATGTCGCCAGCACGTCGGCGACCTCGAGCAGCAACGGCTCGATGTGAAGTTGTGTTTCCTGTCTGGTTAGAGCGGACCCCATCAACCTCCTATGATAGCAGTCAGCGCACCGAGTACTGGGTACGAGGTACTGAGTGCTCGGTACTCAGCAACGGCTACTCACGAGGGATGACGCAGACATCCGACAGATTGCGATAGCGCTCGGCATAATCGAGGCCGTAGCCGACAACGAATTCGTCGGGAATGGTAAAGCCCACATAGTCGCCTTGCAGCGGCAGCTTGCGACGCGAGGGCTTGTCGAGAAGAGCGGCAATCTTCAGCCTTTTCGGCTGATGCGCCAGCAGGAGCTTTTTCAGCACCGTTAAGGTCAGCCCCGTATCCAGAATGTCTTCGACCACAATTACGTTTTTGTCTTTCATCGTCTGATCGACATCTTTGGTCAGCTTTACTTCGCCGGTCGAGTCCCAGCCGCTCTTCAGTTCCTGGGTGGGATGCGGGCGATTGCCGTAACTGGTAACCCCAATAAAGTCAAATGTGGCGTCCAGCTTGATCTGGCGCGCAAGATCCGCCAGAAAGATTGCCGACCCTTTCAACACGCCGACCAGAATAATTGACTGTCCGGCGAAGTCGCGGGTGATTTCCGCCCCCAGTTCCGCCACCCGTTTCTGAATCTGGTCGCGCGTAAGTAGCACCTTGAGTTCCGTCATGGCGTTTCATATTAAACTAAGAGCGCTCGCGGGCCCGGCGGAATTCACACTTCGTCAGGAACTGAGGGGCTGTTTGGCAATGAATCGAGAAGGTTTGCAGCGTCCTCAGAGGCTAAGGCGCCGCATGGTTGGTGCGTCTGGCGGCAGGGCTAAAGCCGTGCCCTTCCACAATCCCATTTTATGAGACAAACTACCCAGTACTCAGTATCTGGCACTCATCAACGAATTCGCTCTCTGTGCAGGCTGTAAAGAAGCAAGGGAGAAAATTATGAACCTGAAAAGCATTCAACTTACCTGGCTGGGCCATGCCACCTTTCGCATCGTTACTCCCGCCGGTCGCACCATCATTATCGATCCCTGGATCATGAATAATCCTGCTTGTCCAGCCTCAGAAAAAAAAGTGAAGAAAGTTGACGTGCTGCTCTGCACGCACGGCCACGGAGATCACATTGGCGATGCGGTCGAGATTATCAGGGAGCACAATCCTCTGGTGGTCGGGATGCCCGAGCTGTGCGGCTGGCTGGAAAAGAAAGGCGCGAAACAGACATCGATGATGAACAAGGGAGGCACGCAGAAGGTTGGCGATATCAAAATCACCATGGTGCACGCCGACCATTCCTGCGGCATTCAGGATGGCGACCAGATGATTTACGGTGGCGAGGCTTGCGGATATGTGGTGGAATTCGAAAATGGCGTGAAGATCTACCACGCCGGCGACACGAATGTGTTCGGCGATATGGCCATCATTCGTGAACTCTACGCGCCCGAAATCGCCATCTTGCCGATCGGCGATCACTTCACGATGGGGCCGCGCGAGGCGGCCTATGCCATTAATCTGCTGAAGCCGAAAACCGTCATCCCTATGCACTTCGGCACTTTCCCCGTGTTGACGGGCAGTCCGAGCGACCTGCAAAAGCTGGTCAAAGGCGTGGAGATCTTGACGATGAAACCGGGAGTAAGCATTGGCGAGCGCGAGGCCGCATAGGAACTGGATGCACTCCAGGCATCTCGCAAATCAGTTTGCGAGACAGTTATGAAGGGCACGGCTTCAGCCGAGCCGCTCAGCTGGCAGGAGTGTGGGCTTTAGTCCACGATGTACCTGAGTCATTTTCTACCGGGAAAAACAAATGACCCAAAGCAAAACCAGAAAAGACAAGCCGCGGTGGCGGCTCGATAATTTCATCACAGCGGAAGCGGTCGACAATTATCTGTACTCCATGCTGCCCCCGCGCGACCCGGTGCTGGCCGAGATGGAGGAATATGCCTCGGAACACGATATCCCCATCGTTGGCCCCGCCGTGGCGCGAGTGCTGGAGCAACTCGCTAGGATGATCGAAGCGAGAACCGTGTTCGAGCTAGGCTCAGCCATCGGATATTCGACGATCTGGTGGGCGCAGGCCGTCGGTGAGCGCGGTCACGTCTTTTATACGGACGGTGACGCAAAAAATGCCGAGCGCGCCCGGCGCTATTTTGACCGAGCCGGTGTTTCTAGTCGGGTTACGTTGCATGTTGGCGATGCGCTCGAGCTTCTCTCGGAGCAAAAGCAGCAGTTCGACGTGATCTTCAACGATGTCGACAAAGAGGATTATCCGCGCGTGTTGCGTCTCGCTCCATCACGCCTGCGTAAAGGCGGATTATTTATCACGGACAACGTTTTGTGGAGCGGCCGCGTGGCCGAGAAAACTCCGAAAGACCCACGAACCAAAGCCATTCTCGAATTCAATCGTGCGCTGTACAAGTCGGGGGAATTCTTTACCACGATTCTGCCGATTCGGGATGGGTTGGCCGTGGCGTGGAAGAAGTAGCGATCTTCAGATGAAGCTTTCCGAGTGGAAACCGTTTATGCTCGGGTGGATCGATGAGGTCCAAACCGAAGCGGGAATCCAGGTCCCGGTGCTGAGTGATCTTCGCAGAAGAATCGAAGAAGCAGATGCGTCCGTCGCAGCCACACGCGAGCTTCTGGAACGGGAGTTATTTGGCTTTGTAGATAGCCAGGCATTCTTACGTCAGGCCGCGGCCAGATACATGGAGCGAAGGGCGACTGAGGCCATCGAACAGGCTGCAGCCGTACTGAAGCGCGCCGAAGCATATCTTCCAGCAGAACATCGGCTTGCAAGGGAGACCAAGAGAGACCGAGAAGACGTTACGGCTCACCACGAACCGGCAGATCTCAAACCGCTCGATGTAATCGATGTTCGAGAGGCGATCAGGCGCGCCGAGGAAATTTTGCCGGGGCAGGTCGCCCCCGATGGAGAACGCGATCCGCGATGGCAAGCCATCATGCGGATCGAGGACTTCATCGAAGAAGAGCCGGATGCGATCTGGCCGTTCATTCTTCGCTGGGGAACGAGTGATGACGAAGACCTGCGGACGGCAATCGGCGTCCTGCTGCTCGAGCATTTACTAGCACATGATTTCACTCGATTCTTTCCGCTGGTAGAAGATTCGATAAGAAAAAACGCTCAGTTCGGCGACACATTTTCAAGGTGCTGGAAAATGGGACAGGCAAAGAACCCAGAAAATTCAGATCGCTTTGATGCTTTGCAGCTTGAGTACAAGAATGCCAGGCGCAGCAAGTAGAGCGAGCCAGCGATCTTAGATCGACTTCACCGGAACTGCCAGCAAGTCCTCCACCAACCCAACTTCTTTCTGCAAAAACGGCTCGGCAAATGTCACACCGGCCAACATGCCGTAGTAGCGCGCCATCGATTCCACGCGTGCGCGAATCTCAGCCTGGGCGGGGAACAAATCCTTTCCCACCTCCTGATCGCTGAACTGCGACTTGTAGGCGAGGATGGATGCGAACTTTTTCTCAAACTGCTCACTGATATCGACGACGAAGCTAGGCCGCACATCGTAGTAGAGCGTGGCGTAGATGATCTTGAAGGGCCGATGTGGAGGAAGATTAAGCGGCACGGGGGTTTGTTCCTTGCCGGCAACTGAGTTGAGGGCTGCTGCCGGATCCAGTTTGGCGAGCCCCGCGAGAAAACATGCCTCATACCCCAGCACCGAACTTGTGTAGTGATCGGGATGCCGTCCCTTCCAATAGGGTAGGATCACCACCCGCGGCCGTGTTTCCCGAATAACCGCTGCGACCTTCAGACGATTTTCCCACGTGTTCTCGACGCGCCCGTCGGGAATGTCGAGCGCTCGCCGCCAGCCCACGCCGAGTATTTTGGCGGCATCGGCTGCTTCGCGGGCGCGATCTTCCGCTGTGCCGCGCGTGCCCATCTCGCCCTGCGTCAGATCAAGAATGCCGGTGCGCTGCCCGCGTTGGGCGGCTTTGAGCAGCGTGCCACCGCAGGTTTGTTCCACGTCGTCGCGGTGCGCGGCGATGGCGAGAATGTCGAGAGTTGTCTTCGACATGTTGGAGCAAATCGCGGCTCTGGCCGCACCTCCATCAGTTATTCTACCGGGGCAGGCGGCCACTCACGCCGCAGCATTCCGTAAAGTTCCAGGTCGATTAGCTGATCCCACTTGCAGATATGTTCGCGCTGGCAGCCTTCGTAACGCATGCCAAGTTTTTTCAAAACCCTGCCCGAGGCAATGTTGCCCTTGAAGTGCGAGGCAAAAATGCGATGAAAACCAACATTTTCGAATCCGTAGCGCAGCATTTCGCGCGCCGCCTCGGTAGCAAAACCCTTTCCCCAGTGGGGAAGGCCCAACCAGTAACCTAGTTCGGCGTGTCTATGGGCATCGGTAGGGCGGAGGCCGACACCACCAATCAGGCATCCCTCCGCGCGCAGCGTGATCGCCAGCCGAATTTCGGGCCCGCTCCGTGTGTGCGCAATAAAATCTTTCGCGTCCTGCTCCGTGTAGGGGTGCGGAATGCGCAGCGTGGTGGCTGCCACCTCACGCGCGCCAATCAAAGGCAGTAATGCGGCGATGTCAGCGTCGCTGTAAGGACGAAGTTTCAGCCTCGCGGTTTCCAGCGTCGGGAGCATTATTTCTTCCGCTCGATCAGAAATCTGGCCAGCTCCTTCAGGATTGCAGCGCGTTCACCGAAGGTATCCAGCTGCGTGAAAGCGGCTTCGACCAGCGAATCGGCCTTCCGCAAGGACTCCTCGACCCCGAAAAGCGCCGGATACGTCGCCTTCTGCGCCGCCGTGTCTTTCCCTGCGGTTTTCCCGAGTTGTTCCGAAGTTTGGGTCACATCAAGCACGTCATCAACAATCTGAAACGCCAGGCCGATCGATTTGCCGAATGCGCGCAATTTTTCTATGTCGCGATCGCTCGCGCCCGCATAAAGTCCGCCGCTGATCAGGCTGGCCGTAATCAGCGCGGCCGTCTTGGCCCTGTGAATGTACTCCAGCATCTCGGCCGTGGGCCGGGAGCGCTCGGCTTCGAGGTCGACGACCTGCCCGCCGATCATGCCGTCGATTGTGCCTGTGCCGCGGGCGATCTCTTCGATGATGCGCACGCGTGCATCGGCTGAGCACGCCAGCCGCGACAACACTTCGTACGCCTGCGTCTGCAACGCGTCTCCCGCCAGGATCGCCAGCGCCTCGCCGAAAACTTTGTGGCAGGTGGGGCGGCCGCGCCGCAGATCGTCGTTGTCGAGGGCGGGAAGATCGTCGTGGATCAGCGAATAGGTGTGCAGCATCTCAATCGCCGCTCCCAGTTCGTCGATCCCTGCAGGCAGCGAGCCCGCAATCATCCGCCCGGCTTCCATGCACAGAATCGGACGCAGGCGCTTGCCACCGGCGAATACACTGTGTCGCATCGCTTTGTGAATCGAAACCGGGTATTGCGTTTCTTTGGGAATCAGCCGGTCGAGCGCGGCATCCGTGAGTGCCTGCCCTTGTTTAAGAGTGTCTTGCAGCATCGCGCTGTGAGTATAACAAGGCGACGCAGGACGAATGACAGAAGGGAATGGAGATTAGCAAAAAGAGGACGCTGTTCAGCGTCCTCTCCGTAAGAAACTAATACTTCACTCAGGCCGCGATAGGCGGATTCGACAGGGCCAGATTGCGCAGCACCGAGCTCAGCACGTGCTGCACATCATCGGTGGCACACATATCGCTGGCGCCCGCGTCCAGCGCGGCAATCCATAATTCTTCGTCAGGCACGCGGTGCGTGCACACGATCGGCAGCGAAGGGAAATCGTGATGCAGGTTCTGCAGTTCGCTCAGGCCGGAACATTCGAGATCGAGAACCACTGCCTGCGGTTTGTTCCCGGCAATGCGTTCGCGTAGCTCCTTACCGGAGCCCGTAAACTGGACGGAATAAAAATGAGAAGAAAGACCGCCAGCCA
>JASIEN010000539.1 GCA_030045935.1 Candidatus Sulfotelmatobacter sp. | reverse complement strand
TCTCCAGCGGAGAACGAAATTCGGCATACGAGGGAAGATCAAAATATTCGACCGCCGCCCGGTTGCGAAATGAAGAATGCAATGAATCCATCCGCAGAATGAACATGTGCTGCGGAACAATGTCCATGAACATATGCAGCATGTTTTCCTGTTGCCGTACTTCTTCCTCCGCTTGCTTGTATTCGTTGATGTCGGTGCTGACGCCATACCAGCGGATCAGTTCACCATTTTCGTCACGGATCGGCACTGTGCGGTCGAGAAACCATCGATAGACGCCGTCGGCACCCCTGATTCGCAACCGATCCTCGAACGGCTTCCCGCTGACCTGATAGATTTTCCATTTCTTGACATGTTCAGGCAGGTCTTCCGGATGCACTGTTTGTTGCCAGTTCATCCCAAGCATCTGTTCCAAACTTAGCCCGGTGTAGGTGAGCCAGCGCTGGTTGACAAAGTAACGCGATCCATCGGGCAACGCTGTCCAAACCATGGTAGGAATCGCATCTACGATTCTGCGAAAGTGATCCCCAGTGACGTCAGCCAGCAGACCTGTGGAATTGCCCTGGCTCATAGAAGTGACCTCCCGGCGGCGTTTCGGAGTCATTTTACATCGGCGAAAAACATCTGGCTCGGTGGCCTGGCTCCGCTTTCTTTCCCACTTCACGCACCACGGAATCTCGGGAATTTCCAATTTGCCACGGGATTTAACCTTTCCTCAAGTCCTTTGTTTGGCGCGACATAACATCGGCCCGCTGGGTGCAATTCCCTATCGTAGTTTGCGCTCAAACTCGAAGGAGAAGTTGCATATGTGGATGGTCCAAATATTAGAGGATGGCGAATTAGTGGTTTTCCTCGTCAGCGGTCGATTGGAACGGAAACAGTTGGCGGAACTGCAAAGGGCGTTGGAGTTGCGGGCATTATCGAGAAACACGGCGCTCGATTTGAAAGACGTGAAGCTCGTAGACCGCGAAGCCGTGAGGTTCCTCGCGCAGCGAGAGCGAGGCGGAGCACAGCTCAGGAATTGCCCGGCTTACATTCGCGAGTGGATCACAAAAGAAAATGAAGGCAAGTAACTATCTGTTTTTCCTCTTGTCTGCTCCCCCGGATCGGAAAGCGAGAATGCGGGTTCAATCCGTAGCAGAGCGGTCGACTTACGCGAAAACTGATAACATCCTCTCCAGCCAACTCCAGGTAGCTCGTCCTATATGGATGTCGGCGTGCCTTGGAAGGGCACGCGAGGATCTCATGAGTCCAGCAACTGCGGCGCTTGAGTGGTCAATAGGTCTGTTTCGGGGATGGTGGCTTGTTTCGAAGTTGGATACCGCTTCGGTCGGCGCGCAACCGAAAGGCACCCCGGATTGACCCATGTAGGACTTGGTCCGATTGAAGCTGCAGTGTTTGCGCTCCTCGGCTTGCTTCTCGGGTTCAGCTTTGCCGGCGGAACGACCCGTCTTGATGCTCGTCGTCAACAGATCGCGCAGGAAGCCAACGCAATTGGCGCGGCTTATCTCCGCCTGGACTTGCTTCCCGCCGCCTACCAGCCCGCAATGCGACAGTTATTTAGGGAATACGTGGATGCGCGTCTTCGCGTGTATGAAAGGCTGCCCGATCTTAACGCCGTAGGAGCGAGTTGCTGGTCACTCGACAACTGCGACAGGGAATTTGGTCGAAGGCCGTTACTGTAAGCCGCAGCGACGACGCGCAAGACACTGCACGGCTCCTGCTTCCGGCACTAAATGATATGTTCGCTGTCAGCACGGTGCGAACCGTCACGATGTACGCTCGCCTGCCGAACTTGATCTTTGCTCTCCTGGTGCTGGTCGCTCTTCTTAGCAGTTCGCTGGCTGGCTACGGCGTGGCAGAGCGAAAAAAGCGAAGCTGGTTCCATGTGCTTCTGTTTGCCGGGGCCGTCGCCATTACCGTCTATGCGGTGCTGGACTTAGATGACAGCCGTGTTGGCTTAATCCGGTTAGATTCGGCCCGAAAACGTTCTCGTTCAGTTGCGAGATTCAATCCGGTAAAGCTGACTAGTTTTGCCCACGCGAGGATGGATTCAGAGGGACTACCTCACCCGTATCGAGCTGATATTCCGCTTCAATCACTTTGAGCTTGCCGGATTTCACGGCCTCGCTGAGAATTGCGCTGTTTGCAAGAACATCTTTTGCGCTCTGGTGTATATTTTCCTTGATCGCCGACTCGACCAGGTCGTCAGCGTGAGCGTAGGTCTTGGCCTGGGTCACAGCTGGATTGATCTTTCCTATGATCGCATCGAGGTTCGTACTCGGCATCTTATCGCCAGAACACGCAGCAATCACGGCGCCGCACTTTTGGTGACCTAATACCAAAAGCAGTGGGCTATGAAAATGCGCCACGGCACATTCCATGCTGCCCAACGCGACGGGGTCGGCAACGTTACCGGCCGTGCGTACGACGAAGAGGTCGCCGAGGCTCTGGTCGAAGATCAGCTCAGGAGAGACGCGGCTGTCTGAACAGGAAAGAACGATCACGTTAGGCGACTGCCCGGAGGCGAGTTTGTGGCGAAGGGAAACCAGCGGATAAGTTTGTGGCTTGCCGGCCACGAACCGTTTGTTGCCGGCCAGAAGGCCATCCCATAGAGCATCCGGAGAGGGTTTTGATTGGCTTGCGTCGGAACCATGGGCCGAGTGCTGTGCAGGATCGGTGGCTGAATGTTGGGCGAACCCGGAACCAGCGAACGAGAGTAAAATAACAAGACTTAGCAGAGGGCGATTCATGGACAGGCTCCTCGCGTTCGCGGAAGCGTAGCACTCACCGTAAGTGTCGTCAAACACGAGCCGGAATGGCCGATAAACCTCACATGCAACCGTTTCCCGCTTTTCTCCTCGCGGCTGACTAGCTTTCATTTTCACGAGATCTCGTAAAGTCTCGATCGAGAACTGCCTCGTGGCCTCCGCAAATCATGCCCTGTCAATGATTTGAAATTGGACTGCGCGATGCATTCACTAGCACAGGAATGCGCTTGAGAGAGGAGAAAAATGTGGTGTACATAATGAAACGCTTTCTTTCTGATCTTTTCTGGAGTCTCTTTGGCTGCCATCACTCGAACGTGAGCCGGCCTTTCACGCTACGTAGTCGTACTTACCGCGTCTGCTGCGACTGCGGGGCAGAATTCGACTATTCATTGGAAACCATGTCCCTCACACGCTCGCCCGCGCGCCCCCTATTCATGGGTGGCGCCTGGGCCCAGCTATCGGGGCGATAATGCGACCGGTGAAAGCCTCTGGAAGGAATTCAACGTGGAGATTCCGAACGCGGAAGCGTCCGAGTCAAATCCGCCAACACAAGAGTGAACGGGAAGCGTCCTTATCGTTTGTACCGGTATTCCTAAATGGCTTAGAAAAAAACCCGCGTTTAGAGGAGGCTCAGTGAAGGTAATCAAATCGTCCGATCCGTGGTCTATCGTCATTATTGTTCTAACTGTGGGGCTGTTCGTTCTGGCGTTGTTCCTCAAAGGTTTCACGCACGACCTTCTGCTTGAGAGCGGTGTTTTTCTGGTATCGGCAAAGCTGATCCTCATGGCAAAGAGGAACGCAGAAACCGAGAGCCGTTTGGAGCAGCACCTGAACCAGATCAAGGAGTTGCTCGCGCCCAAAGAGCCGCCGACTGGTGAGCGTGCATTGTGAGGATTGCTCGTGCCGGCTTCGGATGCGCAATCTGGCTTGTCTATGATTGCCGGGTTAATCAGAGCCAATCCGGATGTTGAACGCACGTTATCCCGAAACGCACACGTTATGCGACGTCGTGCTTGCATAGCTTTGTCCGTTGTACCTTTCCGCAATGGACGCTCTCGGAAATGAGCTCCTGCCCCGCACCACGCCGCCCACAGAGCCTTTGAGGACCTATCGCGATCCAAACC
>JASIEN010000538.1 GCA_030045935.1 Candidatus Sulfotelmatobacter sp. | reverse complement strand
CAAGCCCGGAAGCAGGTACGTCACTCCAAAAAACGTAAACATTACGACGGCAAAACCAAGAATCGCGAAATACGCGGCCCTGCGCCCACGCCATCCGCGAGTGATGCGCATGTGCAAGTAGCCGGCATACACCAGCCAGGTAATTGCCGCCCAGGTTTCTTTCGGGTCCCAACTCCAATAGGAACCCCAAGTGCGGTTCGCCCAGTACGCGCCCGCGGCGATCATCAGGGTGAGTAGAGGGAATGCGATCGCGATGGTGCGGTAGGTAATTCGATCAAGCTCTTCGGCGCTGGGCAGCATGCGCTCAAGATCGTCGCGCCGCCAGAGCAGTAATAGATAAAGCAGAGAAACGAAAATTCCGCCTACGAGGCCCGCAAGAATGAACGGGCTCGCAGCCAAGCTGGTAGGGTAAAGGCCATCGGCATCAAGCGAGGCATACTGGCCGTCTTTGGCTCGCGCAATGAAGAATGCCAAGGCCAAGACTTGCAGAAGGATGTTCACAAACAAAGTGCGATTGGCGATATTGATGAAGCTATCATCGTTGGTTTTGCGCCATAGCAGGTAAAGCACAAACGGCACGGTCACGGCCGCCAGCACCAGCGCCATCGCCCACCCTAAGTCGGGTATTACCACGAAAAGCCGTATGTTCTTTCCCAGAAAGATCTCAGATTTCTCCGCTGGATTCCACGCCACAACGCTCAGTCCCCCCCATTTTTCGAAGCGAGTCAATACGCCAACATACGTCACCATGCAGAAAAGGCTGATGGCCGCCAGGAAGCTTTCCGTCTTCATTTCGTCTTTGATCAAAAACATCATGGCCAGGGCAAAACTCAGGGCACAAGCAGCGTAAGCCAGCATGGCCAGGGTTACATGCACATGCAGCCAGGTTGACTGCAAGGCTGGCACCAGCGGACGGACCTCGGTGCGCAGCAACTGCATTAGCACCACGCCCACTATCGCCACCGGCATGGTCACGGTACCGATTACTTTCACGCCGTATTTCTTTTCCGCAACCAGGGTCAGTACAGCCAGAGTCCACACAAAGCTGAGCAGCATTTCATAGATGCTGGCAAATGGAGCATGCCCGGCCTGATACCAGCGATGCGCTACAGCGCCGGTATTTGCCAGCAGTCCGGCCCACGTAGCAATTGAGGCATACTTTATGTATGAAGGCGTGCCGGTTATGCCAAAAGCCAAGTACAGCGTGCCCGCACCTGCATAAAAAATGAGCGTCGCATATAGCAGGTTCGATTCGTTCAGCAAATTGCCGCTCTTCACCACATTCAGGAATGCCATGAACAGCAGAAACGCGATTCCCAACCCCACCATTACAACCAGTCCTCTACCTGTCGAGGCCGGCTGTTCCACCTTGGCAACTCGCGCCATAATCTATCCCTCCTTGCAGTCTTACTTTGCAGCAACGAGAGCGACGGACGTCTCGACGCCCGTTGCCTGCTCAGAATCCTTGATTTCCTGTTTGATCTCTTCCACCAGCCTGGCAAAGCGGTGTTCAAATGCGTCGCGGTTCTTATTGGCCGTGCCGCCAATCCAGAGGGCCAATTGCCCTTGTGCATGCCGCACCGGCACAATCCAGATGCGAACGTGCATCAGATAGAACACCGCGGCCAGTCCCACGCCCAGCAGGACCACGCCCGCCCACACATACCATTGCCCTGGCTCGTGCGAGACTTCCAGGCCGGTAAAGTAAGCCATCTGCACATCCTTGGCCTGGAAGCTGTAAGGCGAAGCCTCGCTCTCATCTAATCCGGTGATTGGCGGACGCCACACGTTGATTTGCTCTCCCGTTTTCTTTGACTCCACCACGAGGTGTGCCGCTGGATTCTCCAGATTGTTCGAGCGCGCGTACACGCGCCCATCGCCTACGGCGTAGTCGGGAAAAAACTCTGCCAGCCGGACGGTAGTGTCAGCATCGAGTGGAAAGGTTTCGTTGAGACCAATGGTGAAATCTTGCTGGTCCTTTCCTTCGCGCGTGGCGACGAGTTCCAGGCGATCGATCTTGCCGGTGTCTCCGAAGCTGGCCTGATAAAACCGCAGTCCCCGGTAGACCAGAGGGTCATTCACCACGATCTGTTTACGCAGCACTACGTTTCCGTTCTCGATCACTGAAAGATTCGACCACCATTTCTTGGGTGAGCCATCGGCGTAATTTTCCCTTCCCGCGCTGTCACAGCGAACCAAGAAGGGCATCGTGCGCGGCTTGGAGTTCTGGGGTTGCACCTGGTTCGATTGTTCGCCACGCCCCAGCATCAGCGACGCGCGCCAACCGTAGAGCGCATCGATACTTGTTCCCAGGAAGATCAGGAGCAGGCTGGCGTGCACGATGTAAACCGCCATCTCCGAAAAGCGGTTGCGCTCGCTGAATAACGAAAAACTGTTCTCGCGCACTATGTGCTCAGCATTGAAGCCGCTCTTTTGCAATCCGCGTTCGGCCGCGCTCAATCCGGCTTCTTCATTTATCACCGGGATCATCACTTGAACCGCCTGCGCCTTACGAAAATTTCCGTCGGGACTCTTATAGGGGCGCGAATAAAATCTCCAGGCATTAGGAAAGCGTTGGACAGATGCGGCAATAATGCTAAGGCTCACCAGAGCCAACAGCAGCACGAACCACCAGGCATGGAATACGTCGGTCAGACCCAATGCGTCGAGCAGGCGCAGCATTTGTGGGGAGTAGGCGCGCTGTAATTCGTCCGGATCCGTCGCCGGGCGCTGCAAAATCAGAGTTCCCGCGGCAGAAAAGATCACGACCAGAATGAGCAGAATCACGCCGGTCTTAATGGAGGCGAGAGTTTGCCATATCTTACGAGGTAACGATGTAGCCATGATTCACCCCACCCGAACAAAAGCAAGCCTTCAGCCACTTCTACTGAATCGCTAAATAATTGAAAATAAAGATTCCGCGTGCCATTAATGGGCGCGTGAGCACAGCAGATGTGAGCCATATCACACAGCCGGCGGCACGCTCTCGGGGATTTGGCGCAGCTTAGAAAGCCTCTGAAGGCCTGTGGCTGCCATTACTTAGACGCAACGTGATGGATTCATGCTCAACGCAGCGGAAACGAGTTCTGCCCGCGGTTTGGACCTCGAGCTCCGAAGAGCTCATTTATAATTAAGGGTTACGCTCATGCCCAACAACCGTCTGATCCGCTCCACCACAGTTTTGTCGATCCGCCGCAACGGCAAGGTAGTCCTTGCTGGCGATGGCCAGGTCACGCTAGGCGAGTCTGTCATCAAGCATTCGGCAAAGAAGATTCGCCGCCTTTATAACGACAAAATTCTTGCTGGATTTGCCGGTTCGACCGCCGACGCCTTCACTCTTTTTAGCCGCTTCGAAGCCAAACTCGAGCAATATCACGGGAACCTGGGCCGCGCGGCCGTGGAACTGTCCAAAGACTGGCGTACCGACAAATATCTGCGACATCTCGAAGCGCTGCTGCTGGTGTGCGACAAGGAACAAACATTTCTGCTGAGCGGGCAAGGCGACGTGATTGAACCCGACGGCGGCGTCGCGGCCATCGGCAGCGGAGGGCCCTACGCGCAAGCCGCAGCACAAGCATTAATGGAGCAAACGCAACTCAGTGCCCGGCAAATCGCCGAAGAAGCCATGAAGATTGCCGGCAAAATGTGCATCTATACAAATGATGCGATAACGATTGAAGAGCTGTAACTAGTTCCCCAGTTCTCGGTTCTCCGAAAACGGCAAGCCGGGACTGAGAGTGCGGCATAGCACTAGGAAGCTTTTACTCAGAACCGGGAGCCGGGAACTGAGAACTATTTTTTATGGCCATTTATCTCCCGAGTACCGCCGAAGAGGAACAACTGGCACTCGACGAGCTTACCCCGCGTGAGATCGTCGCCGAGCTGGACAAACACGTCATCGGGCAAAAAGACGCCAAGCGTGCCGTCGCCATTGCCCTGCGCAACCGCATGCGGCGACAGAAGCTTACGCCGGAGCTGGCCGAAGACATCATCCCCAAAAACATCATCATGATCGGCCCTACGGGCGTGGGGAAAACCGAAATCGCCCGGCGTCTTGCCAAGCTCGCGAATTCCCCATTTCTGAAGGTGGAAGCCTCGAAATTCACAGAAGTAGGCTACGTCGGCCGTGACGTCGAATCCATGGTCCGTGATCTGGTCGAGATTGCCATCGATAACGTGCGCGAAGAGAAATTGGAAGATGTTGCCGACAAGGCCGAACTCAATGCCGAAGAGCGCCTGCTTGATATTCTCTTGCCGCCCACGCCCGCGCCGCGGCCCGCCGAACACGGAAGCACCGGTGGAGTGGTCATCGACAGCACCACCGCTCTCGCCGAATCTTCCAGCCGCACTCGCGAAAAATTGCGCCAGCAGTTGCGTGAAGGCAAACTCGACGAGCGCCAGGTCGAAATCGACGTACGCGAGCGCAATTTCCCCTCCTTCGAAATCATGACCAACCAGGGCGTTGAAGAGATGGACATCAACATCAAAGACATGCTGCCCAACATCTTCGGCGCGCGCACGAAGAAACGAAAGATGAAGGTGAATGAGGCCTTCGAATACCTGATTCAGGAAGAGGAGCAACGGCTAATCGACATGGATCAGGTCACGCGCATGGCGATCGAGCGCGTCGAGAATGCCGGCATTGTTTTTCTCGACGAAATCGACAAGATCGCCGGCCGTGAGGGTGGCCATGGGCCAGATGTTTCCCGCGAAGGGGTGCAGCGTGACATTCTGCCCATCGTGGAAGGCACCACTGTGAACACGCGCTATGGCATGGTTCGCACCGATCATATTCTGTTTATTGCCGCGGGAGCGTTCCACGTTTCAAAACCCAGCGATCTCATTCCCGAGCTGCAAGGGCGATTCCCAATTCGCGTTGAGCTGCAATCGCTGACCATGGAAGATTTTGTTCGAATCTTGACCGAGCCGAAATCGTCGCTGGTGAAGCAATACACGGCATTACTTGAGACCGAAGGAGTGAAGCTGGAGTTTACGAAAGAAGCGCTCGAAGAAGTTGCCCGCTTCGCATTTCGGGTAAACGAAAATACTGAGAATATCGGCGCTCGCCGTCTGCACACCATCATGGAACGAGTCTTAGACGAACTCAGCTTCGATGCGCCGGAAAAGAAAGGCGAACACATGAAAGTCGATGCGGACTACGTGCGCAAGATGCTGACAGATATTGTGAAGGACCAGGATTTGAGCAGGTATATTCTGTAGTTGAAAAAGGTGGATCTTGATCGCGGTTAAGATGGCCGTCGCTGCGAAGAGGTAGATGCCACCTGCTCGTGCGCGTGATAACTCGAGCGCACCATTGGCCCGGACTCTACATGGCGAAAGCCAAAGCGCAGAGCTTCGTCGCGAAGATCGGCGAACTCTTCCGGCGTATAGAAGCGCGCAATGGGCAGGTGGTCGCGCGAAGGCCGCAGATATTGCCCAACAGTGAGAATATCGATGCCGCGCGAGCCGAGATCGTGAAAAACCTCAATTAACTCTTCCGTCGATTCACCCAGGCCGACCATTAAGCCGCTCTTGGTTACCATGCCCGGCGCAAGCTTCTTGGCATTTTCCAGCAAGTCGAGCGAGCGTTCATACCGCGCTCCCGATCGCACCGCGCGATAAAGCCGGGGTACAGTTTCAGTGTTGTGATTGAGTACATCCGGTTGCGCATCGAGCACAATTCTCAACGGCTCTTCCAAGCCTTGAAAATCGGGGATCAGTACTTCTACTCTGCAATCCGGCACCAGCTCGCGAATCTCGCGAATCGTTTCGGCAAAAATTCTCGCCCCACCGATATTATCGTCGTCGCGATTCACGCTGGTGATCACGGCATGTTTT